>CAYPNZ010000387.1:0-3371 GCA_964411845.1 uncultured Anaerolineaceae bacterium | reverse complement strand
GTTGCAAGGTTGCAGGGTTGCAAAATTTACGCAATACGTTTTACGCAATACACATCACGTTTCACGTTTCACGCAATAGCATGCCACCCGATTCCCCAAAACGCAAAAACCGCCTTTCCTCCGAAAGGCGACCGGTCGTGCCGCTATTTTTCATTTTTAATTTTGCATTTTTCATTGTAGCAGTCCCGCCTGCCGAGCGCGCGCCAGCACGTGTTCCGCCGCGCGGATGACCGGCATGTCCACCATCTTCCCTTCAAAAGCGAACGCCCCCCTGCCCGATTGCTGATGGGCGCGGTGCGCCGCCACCAGCCGTCGGGCGCGGTCAATTTCGGCGGGGGTGGGCGAAAATTCGCGGTTGATGATGGCGATTTGTTTCGGGTGGATCGCCATTTTTCCGGCATAGCCCATTTGCCGCGCCGCGCGACATTCTTCCGCCAGCCCGTCCGGATTTTGGAAATCCACAAAAATCATATCAATCGCTTGCAAACCGTATGCCGCCGCCGCCGTGACCACCGCGCTGCGGGCGAAAAAAACTTCCCAGCCGGCGGCAGTCCGCACCGCGCCGATGTCGCCCGCCAAATCTTCCGCACCGAACATCAGCGCCTCAAGCCGGGCGTCCGCTTGCGCAATCTCTTTCAGGTTCATCACCCCCCGCGCGGTTTCCACCACCGCCACCAGCCGCAGCGACCCTTCCGCCCAGCCGTGCGCCGCTTCCACCGCCGCCAATTTTCGGCTGACGGTCTGCACGTCCGCCGCCGATTCCACTTTGGGGATGACAAATCCGTCCGGCGCGGCGGGCGCGGTGACGGCGAGGTCGTCATCCAGCAACCCCGAACCGGGCGGGTTGAGTCGCACCAGCCGCTCGCGCCGCCCGAAATCGAGCGTGCGCAACGCCTCGGCGATGGTGGCGCGGGCGGCGGCTTTGTTGTTCAGCGCCACCCCGTCCTCCAAATCCATCACGATGGTATCGGCATCGAGCCGGGTGGCTTTTTCAATTTTCCGCATGCTGTCGCCGGGCATAAACAACACCGAGCGGCGGAGTCGCGGTTGGTTATTGGTTGTTGGAGATTGGAGATTCGTCATGAGGCACTCGCTATTGGTATTGCGTGAAACGTGTATTGCGTATTGCGTAAAACGTATTGCGTAAATTTTGCAACCCTGCAACCCTGTAACCCTGTAACTCTGCAACTTTGAACCTTGAGCTTGTAACCCTGCAACCTTGAACTGAAACCTACTCGCTTTTTTTCAGCATCAGCGCGGTGCGTTCAAATTCCAGCACAATCTCGCCGTGCTGATTGCGCCCGATGTGCCGAAATTTGACGATACCCTGATTCGGGCGGGAACGGGATTCGCGTTTGCTGATGATTTCCGTTTCCACATACAGCGTATCGCCGTGGAACATGGGGCGCGGATGGTTCACTTTTTCATAACCCAGATTCGCCACCAGCGTGCCGCCGGTCAAATCATGCACGGTGATGCCCACCGCCAGCCCCAACGTGAACAGTCCGTTCACCAGCGGGCGACCGAATTCGGTTTTACGGCAGAATTCCGCATCCAAATGGAGCGGCTGCGGGTTCATCGTCAGCGATGAAAAAAGCACGTTGTCCATTTCGGTGACGGTGCGCCCGTAGGCATGTTTAATCACCACCCCGACTTCCAATTCGTCAAAGTATTTTCCGGGCATTGTGTTGTTCCTTCCTTGAAAATTACCGCGTTACGGTTATAATGATTGTATCAACCATCAAACGGAGATGGGTATGAAAAAAATTCGCGTATTTCCAATTTCACAATATATTACTGCCGCGCTGAATCTTGCCGAATATGAACGGGATGAAAACGGGACGGTTATTGCTACCGTCCCCAATGCGTCCGGCTTTTTCGCGCAAGGTGATTCCTTTGAGGAAGCCCGGCAAAACTTGCGTGATGTCATCGAAGGTAATATCGCGCTAGCCCTGCAACTGAACCTCCCCCTCCCTATCATCGAAGGTATCGTCATTGAGGAACAGGATGCCGAAACTCTCGCCGCTTAAACCTCGACAAGTCATCCGCAAATTGAAAAAACTCGGCTTTGAAGGTCCCGTCCCCGGTGGACGTCATATGCGAATGGTGCATTTTGAAACAGGGAAAATCATCCCCATTCCGATACACAAAGGCAAAGATGTCAGCATCGGCTTGATTCGCGCCATTATCCGAGAAGTCGGTATCACCCCTGATGAATGGCTCAAATTATGATGCTTCCACTTCCACCAGCAACTGCCCGCGATTGACGGTTTCGCCGGCGGTGCAGTGAACCGCTTTCACCGTGCCGGCGGCGGGCGCGGTGATGCGCAATTCCATCTTCATCGCTTCCAGCAGCACCAGCGTATCCCCCGCCGACACCGCATCCCCCACCGACACCAGCACATCGAGCACCTGCCCCGGCATAGCGGCTTCCAGCGCCCCCGACCCGGCGCTCCCCGCACCGCCGCGCCGCTTGCGCCGCGATTGCTCGGTAATGCGTTCAAACTGCCATACATCGCCGTTCAGCGCCACACAGCGCCGGTTGCCACTGTGACCGACCACCGTGCGCCATCGCCGCCCGCCGATTTCCAAATTGAACAGATTCGGTTCGGATGATGCAACGCCCACATCAAACGTTTCTCCGTTCACCGTCACCAAAAACCGCCCGTTTTTCCGCTCGACGGTGACGGTTTTAATGTTGTCCCCCACCTGATAGCGATAATCCATTTTCACGATGCCACCCCCATCCGAAATCCGCGCAGAGATGCCCACGGGCTGAACCGGTCACCGTCGCCCGCCGCATCATCCGCCGCCGCACCGCGATTCGCGTCCGCCAGCATATCGGAAATTGCCACCGCCACCAACGCCATATCGGGCGGGGTTTCGGTGTGCAATTGCCAACCGGTAAAATGTTCCGGCACAAAATTGGTGGTCAAATCGCCGCGCCGAAACGCCGGGTGCGCCACCACATCACGCAAAAAAGGAATGTTGGTGGTTACGCCGAGCACCACATAATGGCGCAGCGCCCAATCCATTTTGCGCACCGCTTCGGCGCGATTCTCGCCCCAAACGATGAGTTTGGCAATCATCGGGTCGTAATGCAGCGAAATTTCATCGCCGGTGGTCACGCCCGCATCCACCCGCACGCCGGGTCCCACCGGTTCGACGGCGCGCACCACTTTGCCGATTTCCGGCAAAAAGTTGTTGGCAGGGTCTTCGGCGTAAATGCGGCACTCGATGGCGTGCCCCTGCTGGCACAGCGCGCGCATATCGGGCAACGGCTCGCCGGCGGCTATGCGCAATTGCAGTTTGACCAAATGCGTGCCGGTGACCAATTCGGTGACGGGATGTTCCACCTGCGAGCGGGTGTT
>CAYPNZ010000386.1:0-3374 GCA_964411845.1 uncultured Anaerolineaceae bacterium | reverse complement strand
CCAAAATTTACGCTTTTGGGGAGAAATGTACGGGCTGTCGGGCAAAAAACTGACTGCCCGCGTGGAAGAAGTGCTGGCGCAAATCGGGCTGACCGACCGCGCCGACGATAAAATCCAAACTTTTTCCGGCGGTATGAAACGCCGGGTGAACATCGGGGCGGGGTTGCTGCACAAACCGAAAATCCTGTTTATGGATGAGCCGACCGTGGGCATTGACCCGCAATCGCGCCGCGCCATTCTGGATATGACCAAAGCCCTGAATGCCGAAGGGATGGCGGTACTGTACACCACCCATTACATGGAAGAAGCGCAGGAATTGAGCGACCGCATCGGCATTATGGACGGCGGCAAACTGATTGCGCTGGGCACGCTGGATGAACTGACCAAAACCGTGGGGCAGGCAGATACGGTTACATTAACCGTCAACGAAGGCATAACCGGCATTGCCCAAACGCTGGCAACACTGCCCGGCGTGCGGCAATCGGTGCGCAAAGGGGCGGAAATCACCCTGCTGGTGGATGATGCCAACACCCAACTGCCCGACATTATCACCACCGTAACCGCTGCCGGTGTTCGCATTGCCGGCATCAAAATTCAAGAGCCAAATCTGGAAGCCGTTTTTCTGCATTTAACCGGCAAAGCATTGCGCGATTGAGGTGTCGCCATGAAAAAAGCATTCCTCATCGCGTGGAAAGATATTTTAACAACTTTATACGATAAATCGGGTTTTGCCTTTTTGATTCTCACGCCGTTGGCGCTCACGTTGGTTTTCGGACTGACTTTCGGCGGGGGCGATGACACCCCCAATTTTCGCATTCCGCTGGCAGTGGTGAACCATGACAGCCCCGTTTCCGCGGCACAATTTCAAGCCGATACCAATGGCAGCGCACCGGCAGGCAGATTGGCGCTCGGGAATATCGTCACCGACATTTTGACATCACCGGATTTGAGCGACCTGCTCGATACCACCGTGCTCACCGATGAGGCGGCGGCAAAAGCGGCGGTTGACGCGGGAAAATCGTATGCGGCGGTGGTTATTCTGCCGGAAAATTTGTCGCAAGCGGCAATTTCTGGCGAAAAAGCCGCCATCGTGATATACAGCGACCCCGCCAGAGACCTCAGCGCAAAAATTGTTGCGGGGATTGTCCGTCAAATTGCCCGCCGGCTGGCAAGCGGCAGGGTGATGTTCAGCGTCACCCTGCAACAACTCATCGACAGCGGGCGCATTACGCCGGACGGCATTCCCGCCATCGCCCAAAAACTTGGGGCACAGCTGCAAACCGGCACCCAACCGGCAGCAGACATCATCACCCTGAATACGGTTGATGCCGCCGGGAAAACGGTAAAATTCGACCCGCTGGCTTTTTTCGCCCCCAGTATGGCGATTATCTTTTTGGCATTCGGTGCATCGCGCGGCGCCCGTTCTATTTTGGCAGAAGCGCAAAACGGCACTTTTGCCCGGTTGAACGCCACCCCCACCGCCGGGGCAACCATTTTGTTCGGAAAATTGCTCGGCATCCTGTTCAACGGCGGTATTCAATTCGGCACGCTACTGATTGCCGGCGCGCTGCTGTTCGGTCTGCGCTGGGGCGACCCGTCGGCGGTGGCAGTGCTGGCAATAGCGGTAATTTTTGCGTTTTCCGGGCTGGGGCTGCTGATGGCGGTCATTGCCAAAGATGAAAAACAAGCCAACACCATCAGCACTGCCGTAATTTTGGTGATGATGGTTGTGGGCGGAAATCTTACCCCGGCAAGCGATTTTCCGGCGTGGCTGCAAACCATCGCCAAAATCACGCCGAATTATTGGAGCGTTGAAGGGTTCATCAAATTGGGGCAAGCGCAACCGTTGGCAAATATTCTGCCGGAGTTGCTGGCGCTGGGATTCTTCTCGGTGATGTTGTTCGGTGCGGGGCTGCTGCTGTATCGGCGGCGGGCGTTGGTATAGGGGGCGGTATGCGAAAAATTTGGCTGATTGCCCAAACCTATATGCGGCAAACGTTTATGTCGCCCATTATGCTGTTGATGGCGTTTGTGATGCCGCTTATTTTTACGGCGGTGCTGGGCGCGGCGTTTTCCGGCGGCGCAACTGCCGACAATCGCCTTCGCGTTTTGACGGTGGATGAAGACGGCGGCGCTATTGCCAAAATCATCATCGAGCAACTGGATAATTCGGAGGTGGTACGCCCCGCCTCGGGAGAAAATTTACCGGCAACCCGTGCCGCGGCGCTCGCAAAAATTGATTCGTTCCATCGGGTGCTGATTTTACCCGCCGGGTTGAGCGCTGCCGCGCTTGCCGGTAAACCCGTTGCCACCGAATTGCTGGTGGATGCCAACGATATGAACGCCAACGCCGCCGAGCAGGAAATTCAGGCAATTTTGGCAAACGTCAACGGCGCCATCGGTGCGGCACAAACCGCCACCGCGCAAGCGGCAGCCATCCAACCGTTTGCATCCGAGGCGGAAAAAACCGCCTATTTTCAAAGCGCCCTGACATCGGCGCTGCAAGCGCTGGCAAATCCGACGATTACCGTCGCTTCGGAAAAAGCCACCCGGCTGGGGACATTGGATGGCAACAGCCAATCATCGCCGGGTAATTTGGTTACATTCGGGTTGGTAACTTTGCTTGCCACTGCCATTGTGCTGGTAGAAGAGCGAAACACCGGCACGCTGAAACGGCTGGTTGCCAGCCCTGTTTCCAAACCGGCACTGCTGGCGGGCAAAACGCTCGGACCGCTGCTGGTGGGCATTGTGCAAATGGCGGTGCTGATTGCCGCCGGACAGATATTGTTCGGCGTGCAGTGGGGACGCAGTCCGCTGGCGTTGGTTATGGTCGTGGTGGCGTTCGATTTGGCGGCAGTGAGTATCGGCATTTTTCTGTCGACCATCGCCCGCACCGCCGAGCAAGCCACCGGTATGATGGTTGCCGCGTCAATGGTAATGGGCGCGCTCGGCGGGGCATGGTGGCCCCTGGATATTGTGCCCGATTTTATGCGCACCGCGGGGCATTTTTTTCCCAGCGCGTGGGCAATGGATGGGTTTCAGGCAATTATTTTACGCGGGGCAAGCCCGGCAGCCGTATTGCTGCCAACCGCAGTATTGCTCGGTTTTACGGTTTTGTTTTTCGGGCTGGGCGTATGGCGATTTAAATATGAGTGATGCGTGATGGGTAAAACGTAATGCGTGAGATAGAACACGGATGACACGAATTAACCCTGATTTTCAACTATATTTTCTAAAAAACCCGTGGAAATTTGCGGCGGGTGCGTTTTATTCAACTTGTGGCTGAACCATTACAAACAATTTGGTAGTGGTTAAAATTGACTGATGATGTGAAGTAAGTGACAATGGCTTTCCCCCCCACCCCCCCCTATTCC
>CAYPNZ010000385.1:0-3377 GCA_964411845.1 uncultured Anaerolineaceae bacterium | reverse complement strand
TTGGTGCTGAACAAACCTGCCGGACTGGTCACACACCCCGCCGCGGGTCACAGCGATGATACGCTGGTGAACGCCCTGCTCTTCCATACGCCGGCAATTGCCGCACTCGATGCCGAGCGTCCCGGCATTGTCCATCGGTTGGATAAAGATACCTCCGGGGTTATGGTGGTTGCCAAAACAGCGGCGGCGCAAGCCAACCTGCAAGCACAATTTAAAGCCCGCACCATCGAAAAAATCTATTTGGCGCTGGTGCACGGCACGCCTGCCGCACCGCAGGGGGTTATTGATGTGCCGATTGGACGACATCCGCAGCACCGGCAAAAATTCGCCGCGCGCGCCGACGGCAAACCCGCCCGCACCCGATACACCATTACCGAAACTTTTGCCGCGTACAGCCTGTTGCGCATCACGCTGGAAACAGGGCGCACCCATCAAATTCGGGTACATTTGGCGTGGCTGGGGCATCCCGTGGCAGGCGATACCGTTTACGGGCACAAAAAAAACCGGCTCGGTTTGACTCGCCAGTTTTTGCACGCGCACCAACTATCGTTTGCCCACCCCCGCAGCGGCGAAAAGATGCAATTTGTCGCACCGCTGCCGCCGGCGTTACTGTCGGTGCTGGAAATGTTACGGTCGCAGCGATAGTTATTTTACAAACAGACCGTATTTCAAAATTACATACATTGCCCGCACCCCATCGCGCCAGCCGATTTTCTTCCCTTCGTTGTATGTTCGACCATAATATGAAATACCAACCTCATAAATGGGCACGTCCATTCGGGCGACTTTCGCCGTAATTTCCGGCTCGAAGCCAAACCGTTTTTCGTGCAGGTCAATGGCATCCAGCACTTCTTTTTTGAAGACTTTATAGCACACTTCCATATCGGTCAGATTTAAATTGGTAAACATATTCGAGAAGAAAGTTAAAAACCGATTGCCCAACGAGTGCCAAAAATAGAGCACGCGGTGTGTATCGCCGCCGATAAAACGCGAGCCATACACTATATCCGCCTTGCCTTCCAAAATCGGTTGCAGCAATTTGGGGTATTCGCGCGGGTCGTATTCCAAATCGGCATCCTGAATGAGCACAATATCGCCGGTGGCATTGGCGAAACCGGTGTGCAGCGCCGCCCCCTTGCCCTGATTTTCGGTGTGAAAGAAAACCTTCACTTCCGGGTCATCGAGCGTTTGCAAAAAATCGCGCGTGCCATCGGTGGAAAAATCGTCCACAATCACGATTTCACGGTCAACCGGCAGCGAAACAGCCTTCACTTGTTGAATAATTGCGTCAATTGTGTTAATCTCATTATAGCACGGAATGATAATGGATAACTTCATTCTTTGCACCTGCCCGGAAGAAATATCAGGTTACAATACCGTAAATCCAATAAATAGTCAAACAATATGCTTGCCGCTGTCGCCGGCTTCAGTAAAAATTGCCACGGGGAGAGAATGTTATGGAAATTGAAGCAAAATTCAACGTGCCCAACAAAAACGTACTGACCCATTTAAATGCGCTGGAAAAAATCGCCCGATTTTCCGTTTTGCCCGCAAAAACCAAAAACCTGCGCGACTGCTATCTCGACACGGAAGACCGTCGCATTTTGGCGCACGGATATGCCCTGCGCCGCCGGCGGCAAGACGATGGCGACTGGGTTATCTCACTGAAAGGGCTGGGTAATGCCGCCGGCGCCATCCACCGCCGGGAAGAAGTTGAAACCAAGTTGATGCCCCAACTCACCGAGCAAGCCCCCACCATTTGGCAACAAAGCGAAGTTTACGGCAAGTTGCAGCAAATGCTCGGCAAAGCCACGCTGAATGTGCTCTTCTGCCTGTCGCAAAAACGAATTACCCGCCGTATCGCCGATGCGGAACGAATCATCGCCAAAATGAGTTTGGATGAAGTGCATCTCCCCGTAAAAAACGCCGATTTCACCTTTTTTGAGATGGAAGTGGAATTGACCGATGACGGCACCGAAGACGATTTGCGCGAAATTGTTACCTTCCTGCAAGAAAATTTCTTTCTTGCGCCCGAACCCCATTCTAAATTTGAACGCGCGCTGGCGCAACTCGATGCGCCCGATACCACAAACCGCATCCTTTCTCCGGCAGAACGCGCCGTGCTGACCCGCATCACCGAAGTGAACGCCCGCACCGACACATACAGCCGTCGGGCGCAGGCACTGTTGGCAATTGACGAAGGCATTGCCGGCAATGTTGCCGCCGAGCGCGCCCACCTTTCCGAGCGACAGGTTCGGCACTGGCGCAGCGAGTTCGGCAAAACGGGGGTTGGCATTTTCCCGGAACGCATTCTGGAAAAAGCCGTTTATCCCGCCGAGCCGCCCGCCGCGTCCATTACCGCCGATGCGCCCATTGCCGTCAGCGCCCGTAAACTGCTGTGGCAGCAACTGCAATGGCTGGCATACCACGAATTGGCGGCTCGGCTGGGACACCGTACGGAAGATGTTACCGCCATGCTGGCAGCGGCGCGCGGGACAATTGCCGCCATCGAGTCGCTGTGGGCGGATTTTTCAGCAGATGCGCCCCCCGATACCGCACCGCCGGCGCAATTGATGTCTCTGCTGGCAGATTTGCGCCGCACGATGCTGTGGCAGCAACACGCCGAAACCTTTTTGCGCGGCTCAAACTCGTTGTCGCTGGCAGGGCTGCGGCAGGAATGGCACAACCGGCAGCAAACAGCGTTGACCGCGCTGAACGATTTTCTGGACAGCGACACATTCCGCCAATGGCGGGAAGATTTTTCCACCAAATTACAAACCGCCGACACGACCGCAGCACCGATTTCCGCCAAAACCAAATTTTTCGTGCCGGCATACCTTTACCGGCATTTGGCGGCAGCGCTGTCCGAGTTCCCCGCCAATGGCGATACATCCGCCACCCCGGTATGGCAATCGCTCAACCGGTTGAACCGCTATGAGGATTGCCTTGCCTGCTTCGGCGATATTTTGGGCAGAAACCGCAACCGGCTGGCAAAACCGGTGCAAAAACTTGCCGAACAACTGGATGCACTCTACCACCGCTTGACCATCGCCGCGGGGTTAGACCGCTATTTGCAATTTGGGGTGTGGGATGCCCCCGCCGATGCCGAACCTGTCGCCGCCCCCCCCGCCGATGCAACCACCGTTGCCGCCTATTCGGCAACCATCGCGGCAGAAATTTCGCAATTGCGAGCGGGGTTGGCGGAGCACCGGGCAAAATTCGCCGCCGAAAAATATTGGCACACCGTTGCCAATGCCGTCAAACGGCTTTAAAATAGCGAATGACGAGTAGCGAGTAACGAATGACCAACACCCAATTACCGCAACGCATTGCCATTATTGATATGGGGTCGAACACTGCCCGGCTGATTGTCATCA
>CAYPNZ010000384.1:2339-3378 GCA_964411845.1 uncultured Anaerolineaceae bacterium | reverse complement strand
GGATGTTTTCGCCGGTGACGTGTTTGCCGTCTTTGATGACTTTTTCAATGCCGGCAGCCATCACTTCCATAGTAACCCAACCCTGGGTGTAATGCAGCCCCAGTTTGTTCAGGTCTTCGCCTTTGCCGGCAACAAATGCCCGAACGTCGTCATCGCCGGGCACATCCACGCTGGGCGGGGTGAATGGCAGCGTGCCGACCACACCTTCCGCCGCATCGCCGGCGAGTTCAACCAAACTTTCATCGGCGCACCAGTTAAGGCACACAAATTGCGCGGTCATGCCCAAATCTTTGGCATTGCGAATTGCCAGTGCCGCCGGGCTTGCCACGTTTTGAATGATGATATATTCCGCGCCGAAGTTTTCAACTTGGCTCAATTCGGGGGTCAAGTCGGTTGCGCCGCCGGGCATGGCAACAACCATTGTTTCGATGCCGTTGGCTTTGGCGTATGCCTCACCATCGGGTACGGGTGATTGCCCGAAGGGGCTATCGTGGTGCAAAATTGCCACTTTTTTGCCGCCGTTTTCTTTTATCCATTGCAGAGCAATGACCATTTGGTCGGAATAGGTCGTGCCAACCAAGAAATTGTATGGCGCTTCATCGAGTTTCGCCAGATTGATGGAATACGATGCGGACATAAACGGAATTTTGTCTTCGGCGATTTTGCCGCGCAGGGCTTCGGTATCGCCTGTGCCCCACCCTTGGAACGCCACAATCCCTTCGCCGACATACTGGCTGTACAGTTGCTCGGCGGTGGAAACTTTGTAGGCATAATCTTGCGAAATCAGGTCAATTTTTCGCCCTTCGATGCCGCCATTGGCGTTTTTCCATTCCACATAGGCTTGAATGCCTTGCCCGTACGGGGTGCCGGGTCCGGATGTCGGTCCGCTGAAATCGAAGATGCCGCCGATTTTGATGGGACCACTGTCATTTTTTGCGCCGCCACCGCCACACGCGGTCGCCGCAACCAAAACTACCAACAGAACTACCAATAATGCAAAACGTTTCACTGCTTCCTCCTTGGGGTAAAGTTTATTTCT
>CAYPNZ010000384.1:0-2329 GCA_964411845.1 uncultured Anaerolineaceae bacterium | reverse complement strand
ATTCTCTCTGATGTATCACCTCCTGCCGGAAATTCATTCGCGTAAAATTTGGTACGTCAATATGAGAAGGGCCATAACCGGAAATAATCTTTGATGTTGCGCCAGATTTTCACCAACCCTTCCGGCTCCAAAATCAAAAACAGGATAATCACAATGCCGAACATGCCCTGTTGCAGAAAGGGAATAATTTGGTCAAGCGCGGGGATGGTTCCGTGCATTGCCCGCCCGAAGTTGTTGAGCAATGCCGGCAGCAGCACCATAAACGCCGCCCCGTACACCGACCCGGAAACCGACCCCAGCCCGCCAATGATAATCATTGCCAAATAGAGGATGGATGTTTCAATGGTAAACCGTTCCCACGAGATGATGGTGCGATAGTGTGCCGTCAAGGCGCCGGCTAACCCCACAAAAAAGGATGAACTGGCAAATGCCAACAATTTATATCGAAACAGATTCACGCCCATCACTTCGGCGGCGATGTCTTGGTCTCTGATGGCAATGAAAGCGCGTCCCACTTTTGAGCGGAACAGGTTGACGGTGAAAATGATGGTTAGTACCAAACAAAACAAGATAATCCAGTAAAATTGAAATTCGCCGTTAACCCGCTGCCCGAATAGTGTTGGCGCGGGGATAACCAGCGCATCCACGCCGCCGGTCACGTAATCCCAGTGGGTAATCACCCATTGGATGATTTGTTGTGCCGCCAGTGTGGCAATTGCCAAATACAAGCCTTTCAACCGCAGCGACGGAATGCCGAAAAACGCGCCCACCCCCGCCGTGACAAAACTGGCAATCGGTACGGCAACCCAAAAGGGCATCCCCATATTTTTTGCCAATAAACCGGAGGTATATGCGACAACCGCCATAAATGCGCCCTGACCCAAACTGATTTGTCCGGTGAACCCCACCAAAATATTCAAACCGATGGCGCCGATGGCGGCAATGCCGATTTGGTTCAACAGGGTAAGTTGGTATCTGCCGGCTAACCATGGGGCGCTAACGGCAAACAAAATTGCCAGCACCAGCCGAATTTTCTCGGCGTGCGTGCGTCGCAGCGCCATATCTTTGGCATAATCGCTAAAAAATATCCCACTTTCCATAGTGTGTTCCTTTACACGCGCTCGATGATTTCTTGCCCGAACAATCCGTATGGTTTAACCATTAAAATCAACACCAGCACAATGAAGGGGATGATGGAATTTAACCCGTGCCCCACATAACCGCCGGTGTATGCCTGCAACAGTCCGATAATCACCCCGCCCAGCACTGCCCCGGGAATGGAATCCAATCCCCCCAAAATGACGACCGGAAATACCTGCAACCCTACCCCGCTGATATTGCCGCTGACGCCCAAAATGTTGGCAACAATGATGCCGCCGATGGCAGCGGTTGCCGCGGAAATTGACCATGCCATCGCAAAGATGCGTTTGACACTGATACCCATTGACAGCGCCGCTTGCTGGTCGTCTGCCACGGCACGCATGGCAATACCACTGCTGGAACGTCGAAAAAACAGGTTGAAAGCAACCAGAAAAATCGCGGCAATACCGATTGCCCACAATTTATCGGTGGTAACCGTTGCCCCGAAAACGTTGATGGGGTCGCTGGGGATAAAACCGGGGAAAGCGCGTTCGTCTGTGCCCCAAATACCGCTGACAATTGCCCGCAGCAAACTGGAAAGCCCGATAGTAACCATAATGAGCGAAATGATTGGCTCGCCAATCATCGGGCGCAATACCAGCCGTTCCAGCATCACCCCAAGCGCCACGGCTACCAGCACCGTCACCACAATGCCGATAGTCCAATGCCAGCCCAATTCGCCCACCACGGCGAACATTACGTATGCGCCCACCAGCAAAAATTCGCCCTGAGCGAAATTCAGCACATCGCTGGCTTTGTAAATGAGCACAAACCCCAGTGCCGCCAACGCCAGCACCGCACCGTTTGTCAATCCACTGAGCGTTAATTGCAAAAATTGATCCATTGCTTCTCCTCTGAAAATAATTTCTCGTTTTCAGACATTAATCCGTGCTATTCAGGGTTTCAATCCGCAACCGAGTTTGCAGGGTGGCGGTGCGCCCGTCTTGATAGGTGATGGTTGTTTCCACATCCAAATGATCGCTTTGGCTGTACAATGCCGAGATGATGTCTTCATATCGCTGCGCCACAAACCGCCGCCGAACTTTGCGCGTGCGGGTCAGTTCCGCATCGTCGGCATCCAACTCTTTGTGCAGCAGCAAAAACCGGCGAATGCGAGCGGCAGGCGGCAAATCGACGTTGGCGGCTTCCACATGCTTGCGCACCAGTTCATAAACCTGCGGTTTTTGCG
>CAYPNZ010000383.1:0-3378 GCA_964411845.1 uncultured Anaerolineaceae bacterium | reverse complement strand
ATTATTCCAACACGTGCGGGTTTGTCAGCCAGTGGGATTATGGCACGCCGAATTTACTCAACGGTGATGATATTCTTTCCGGGACTGTAACCAGCGAAGATGCGGGGGTGTCATCGCAAGACACGGTTAAATTCTCATCGTCCAAGCGGCATCGCATCACCGTTACCGCTACCACTGCCACTAGCGGGGAGTTTATCGCATCTGATTGCCGCGACGGCGAAATAATAAACAGTGCATCATTTGCACCGAGCGACATACCGATAGTGCTCGAAGGTTACAGCTTCGTAATGCGGTATCTCACGGAAAACGGGGTCAGTAACCAACCGAGTGTAACCTTTACCGCGGAGGTGATTTAATGGCTGATTATACCCTACTGCTGGCGGAACTGGTCGAAGCGGTACAGCAGATAAACACCAACTATGACGGGCAAAAACTGCTCGATGCCCTCAAACTGGTTGATGGTGACGGCTCCGGGCTGGATGCGGACATGCTCGACGGGAAGCACGCGGGGGAATTCGTCACCGCATTGAAAACCCCGCAAGAACTTCTCGACGACATCAAAACCGTGGATGGCAAAGGCTCCGGGCTGGACGCTGATTTATTCAGAGGGTTCGCAGATAGGTTGAGCATTGGGACCGATAAAGGTGAGTCTTTTAAGCAGTTAACATTTTCTGGTGATGGAGGTTCTTGTATAACTTTGTCAACTGACCCATGGGGTAATTCGTCTGGCGTTGCGTTTAATGCTTATCGCTCTGAAAATGCAACTGGAACTATATGGGCAAATGGACAATGGAAATTTTTTGGCGATGCATATAATGACCAAACAAAAGCGTTTTTAATTGCGTGGGAAGCAGCTTCGGTATCATTTAAATTATTTCAGTCACAAGGCAACCATGTAGCGGACGACGACATACAATGGCAAGAAATAGCGTCACTCGATACATTGATAAACCCCACCACTCTTGTGGCAAAATACATCGAAGGCTCATCGCTCCCGGCAACAGGCGAAAACGGCGAAATTGTGGCATGGTTTGATGGTTCAGATAAATGGCGGCTGGCAGTGTGGTTCGATAACATCAACAATTGGAAAGTAGTAACGCTGGTTTGATTGCAGAATCACCGCTCATTGGTTGTGGTCCGGACCGGTTTAAACAAAGAAAAACCCGCATTTTTGCGGGTTTTTTTGTGCGTGAAATAGAACGGACGTTTTAATAACACTTTTGTAAAACATTGATAGTTTAACACAACAAGCCCCTTTTGGCAAATGCCGCATCCATTACCAAAACAACATAATGCAAAGTCGCAGCGTCACAAAGGTTTCAGGGATTTCAAGCCTCACCCCGAAATTCAAGTTCAAGACAACGAGTAAACGTAAATTTTGCACTCTGTCATTTTGATTGTGCCCCTTCTATCGTGAGAAACAAATTTTGCGTGCCGTTGCTCGGTTCTCCCCTGCCCCGCCCGCTCTATCCGAAAACAAAACAAGCAAATTGCGATATTCGTAATAATATTAGTGAACATTATGATTTTCGCAATGGATTTTTGACTTTTCTGCGAATAATGATAAAATAGCAAAAATTCACGGTTAGCAATAAAACTTCATTTGTTCCCATCCCCCTACCGCCCACTATGTGGGGTCAGCGAGACTTATGGATACATTGGACATTGCCATAATCCAAGAACTTCAAAAAAACGGACGGAAGCCATTCACCGAGATTGCCCAAAAGTTAAACGTATCCGAGGCAACTGTTCGTAACCGGGTTGGCAAACTTATCGATAAACAGGTGCTGCAAATCGTCGGGTTGATTTCTCCCCATCGGTTGGGCTACAACTCTCCGGCAATGGTCAGTGTTGCCGTTCACCCCGGCAGGGTGGAAGCCGTCGCCAAACAGATTGCTTCTTTTGAGGAAGTGAGTTATCTCATTATGATTTCCGGGGAGTTCGATTTGATGGTTGAAGTGATGTGCCGCGACCGCGAACATTTTGTCGAATTTTTAAACCAAAAATTGGCGCGTGTTCCCGGTGTTTTGCGCACGCAAACATCTTTCATTTTACACACATACAAACTATCCTATGCCGCCCGCCCCACTTTGGCGGAAAATGATTGAAGGAACGCTTTATGAGTGATGTTTTCGCAGTTGAGTTAATCGGTATCAGCAAATTATTCGGAAAATTCGTCGCGGTAGACGACATTACCCTACACATTAAAGACGGTGAATTTTACTCGCTGCTGGGTCCCAGCGGATGCGGAAAAACCACCACCCTGCGGATGATTGCCGGTTTCGAGGTGCCTTCTCGCGGCGATTTGCGGATTTTCGGCAAGTCAATGGGCGACACCCCGCCCTTCAAACGTCCGGTGAACACCGTTTTTCAAAGTTACGCCCTTTTCCCCCATATGACCATCGGCGAAAATGTGGCATTCGGGCTGGAAATGCAGAAAATCCCCAAAAAGGAAGTAACCCGGCGGGTGGGCGAGGCTCTGGAACGGGTGCGGCTTGCCGATTATGCGAAGCACAAGCCGAAACAACTTTCCGGCGGGCAGCAACAGCGCGTGGCATTGGCGCGGGCACTGGTAAACCGACCGCAAGTGCTGCTATTGGATGAACCGTTGGGCGCGCTTGACCTGAAATTGCGGAAGGCGATGCAGTTGGAATTGAAACAGATGCAGCAGGATGTTGGCATTACGTTTGTGTATGTTACCCACGACCAAGAAGAAGCGCTGACGATGTCTGACAGAATCGCCGTGATGCGCGCCGGGCACGTTTATCAGGAAGGTACGCCGGTGGAAATTTACGAAAAACCGCGCACCCGATATGTGGCGGATTTTATCGGCGAAACGAATTTTTTGACCGGTACGGTCAAAACCATAAAAGGCAACCGCGCCACGGTGGAAATTGACGGCGCAGTTGCCGTGGCGGCAACCGTTGAACCCGGCGTGCCGGTATCGGCGGGGCAAGCCGTAACCGTCGCCATCCGCCCGGAGAAAATCAGCCTGCTGCCGCGAGATGCCCAAGAAGGTTATCCGGGGCGAATTGTGAAAATGGTTTATATCGGCACCGATACCCGTTATGTCATTCAATTGACCGACACCAGCAGTTTGGTGGTGCGAGAGCAGAACATTGCCCCCACCGGCGTTCGCGGTTTTCATATTGGCGATGCCGTGCTCGTCCGCTGGGATGTTGGCAGCGCGGTAACCTTAGCCGAGTAAAGGACGCGAACGATGCAGAAAGCCACCACCAAACGCCAGCGCATTGCCCTGTGGACGTTAATTTCGCCGACATTATTTTGGTTGACCGTGTTTTTCGCCGTGCCGCTGCTGGTGATTCTGTTTTACAGTTTTTTGAAACGCGGCACATACGGCGGCTTGATTTACGAGTT
>CAYPNZ010000382.1:0-3391 GCA_964411845.1 uncultured Anaerolineaceae bacterium | reverse complement strand
ACCTTTATGCTGCGGGTAATAAACCTGCCGCAGGCATTAACCGACCGCTTCTACCCCGCCGACCTGCGCGGACAACTGGTGTTAAAAATCAGCGACCCCCATCTGCCGTCCAACAGCCATCCCCTGCAATTGCGAATTGTGGACGGACGCGCCGAAACCCACCCCACCGCTGCCACCCCCGACGTTGAAACCGATATCGTCACCTTTTCTCAAATCTACTGCGGATTTCTTCACCCCGCCGATGCGCGCCGATTGGGGAAACTTGCCGCCGCCGATGATGCCGTCGCATGGCTGGGGCGTGCTATGGCAGCGCGTCCGCTGTATATGCCGCAGGCAGACTGGTTTTAGTCTGCTTTACTTCATTGGCGGAGTGTGGTATACTTTTCATGTTACGTCAACCAAAGTGAGCGGCTGGCAGTGGACAACCAACATACAACACCCGAATTTTTAACCGACTGGGTCATAAAAATAAAAAAAGCCGGACTGACCACCCCGGCAATTTTGGCATTGGAAACCCATAAACCACTGAGTTTTTTGCTGAGCCAGTTGGTGCTGGTGGGGCAGCCGATGCTTGATTTTGTGTTGCCCGCAAACGTATCGAAAAATGCCGTGACACTTTTTTCAAATCGGACATATCTGGAAAAATTTATTGAGGAACTGTCAGAAAAATGATAACACCATTAGCGGCATTAGGATTGATGATATTGCTGGTTTTCGCCGTTTTGATTTTATTTTTTACGGCACGCGCCAAAGAAAACCGTGTCGCCGATTTGCGTCCCATTGCTGCCTTTGATGATTTGAAAGGCATTGCCGCCCGGCTGAAAGCATCGGGGGGCGACACGCATTTGGCGTTGGGCACGGGGCGCATCACCGATGCCACCACCGCCGAAACCCTCGCCGGGGTAGAAGTCCTGTCGTATTTGGCGGAAAATGCCGCCCGCTCGAAAACCGCCCCGGTGGTTACCACCGCCGACCCCGCCGCCGCATTTTTGGCACAACATACGGTGCGCAACGCCTTTCACGGCGACACGGCGGCAATCGAAGCAACCGGCGCCAATGTGCGCTGGATTTCGCCGCAACCCGCCGCCTATGCCGCCGGGGTGATGAGCACACTTGCCCAAGAAAACGTACAGGATAACGTGCTCATCGGCAAATTTGGCGATGAATTTTTGCTGATGGGTGAGGCGGGCTACCGGCTGCGCCCCCCGCTGAAAACCGTCGCCGCCGCCACCGACCCGAATGTGCTGCCATACGTTATGGCAACCGCACCCAACGGGCTGTGGGGCGAAGAAATGTTTGCCGCCGGTGCATATCTCGCCGAAAAACCGGCGCACATCGGCAGTTTGCTGGCGCAAGATGCCCTGCGTTGGGTGGTGGGATTGGTCATTTTGGGTGGCGTCATCATCAAAGCCTTTGGAGTGTGGTGATTATGACCAGATTGGGACGAATTTTCGCCACAGTGGTGGCAGTCAGCAGCGGCATCATCGTATTGCTCGGTTATTTTGTGGGCACAGTTCAAAATGTGGGAGCGCTGCTGCTCGGCTGGGCGGCAATTGTGGCAACCTTCGCGCTGTTGCTCGGGGTGGTAAACTTGCTGCGGGTGCACGTTCGACGCATCCAAAACCGGCAAAAAGATTGGTTTTACAGCGGCATTCTGCTCGTCTCGTTTGCCGTTACATTGCTGGTTGGGCGGGGGGGACCCGCTTCCGCCGGGGCGCAAGCCGTTTTTGAATATGTGCTGCGCCCGCTGGAATCGACATTTTTCGCCCTGATTGTCTTTTTCATTGCCAGCGCGGCGTATCGTGCTTTTCGCATTGATAGTTTTGAAACATTCCTGTTTGTGGCTTTTGCCATCATTGTACTTTTGGGGCAGGTTCCCGCCGGATACCAACTTTGGGCGGATTTACCGCTGGTAAAAGAATGGGTATTGCGTGTGCCGGTTTTGGCGGGCACGCGCGGCATTCTGCTCGGCGTTTCATTGGGAACCATTGCAACCGGCTTGCGGGTATTGCTCGCTGCCGACCGCCCTTATGCAGATACAAATTGAGCGGTTGACCTATGTCGAAATCGAAACAACCTCCAAACAAGCCATTCCCCGATGATATACCGGAATTTACGCCGGAATGGCTGTTGAATCTATTAACCAAATACGGAGAAACCGAGGGCATTCTGGACGGTGTACTCCCCCAGCGATTGCGCAGCCCGGAATCGTCTTCGCCTGCGTTCAGCAACGCCACCACCGACATTTCCGGCGTGTTGGACAAACTGTCAAAAACGCTCACCCCGCCTCTCGACAATGACCGCACGCCTACCTCGGTAGATTGGGGCGATGCCGCACCCGCCGACCGCACCCCGGCATCGTCATCGGCAATGGATGACCTGCTTGCCAGTTTGCGAGAATCGGGGGCGGATGTATCCGATGAACCCCCGGCGGTTTCGTCACCCTCCGCAATTGAAACCCCTGACTGGCTTGATGATGCGGCGGAAACGACAGACGACTCGCTGCCTGCCGTGCCCGTTTTCCCCGAATCGGCGGATGCCGCCGCCGACTGGCTGACCGAAAACCCCGCTGCCCCCACCGAACCGGAAAGCGAAAAGGACGTTCCCGACTGGTTGATGGATTTTGCCGGTGCGGAAGTACCGGAAGCCACCGAACCGGAAACCCTCTCCGAACCGTCGCCGTTGCCGCAAATGCCCGAACCGGCGGCAGAACCACCGGAAACACCGGAACCCGCCACCGCATCTGACGATGATTTTTCGTGGCTGGATGAAATGGTCGAAGCGGACACATCTGCACCGCCCACCGAACCCGAAACCCCCGCGGAACCGGAACCGTCGGAATGGGATGCCGATTGGCTGGCAAAAATTGCCGCCGCATATCCTGCCGACCCCGGCGCATTTGCCGACGAAACCACCCCCGCCACAACCCTTTCCGAACCGGAACCGGTGAACCCGGAAGAATTTGTGGCGGATTTGCCGCAAATTACCCCGTCGTCGCCGTCAGCCGTTTCGGCTGAATCCGAACCGGATGTGGCATTGACCGAACCGGACGAAACCGACTGGCTTGATGCGTTGCGGCAGGAAGTAACAAATATTCCCCCCGCGGCGGCAGAAACCGAATCCGAACCGGCGGCGGAAATTCCGGAGGCGGAAGATGTGCCGGATTGGCTGAACGAACTGCCGGAAGCGGCAGAATCCGAACCGGACGTGCCCGATTGGTTGGGCGCGCTGCGAGAAAGTGACGCGGATGTGTCGCTGTCGGAGGAAATCACCCCGGCGGAAACGGGCGAGCCGCCGTTTGCCGATGAATCGGTACCGGCGGCAGAACCGCCCGCGGAAACCGAATCCGAACCGGCGGCGGAAATTCCGGAGGCGGAAGATGTGCCGGATT
>CAYPNZ010000381.1:0-3403 GCA_964411845.1 uncultured Anaerolineaceae bacterium | reverse complement strand
GCCCTCGCAATGACGTATCACTTATTTTTGCGCCACTACCCGACATGTATTTGCGGCAACGTTTGTAGGGGCAAAGATGCCAAAATTTTGGGCGACCACAAGGGTCGCCCATACCAATAAACTTGTTGCCCCCGCCTTGAAATGAAGTTCGGGGCAGGGTTTTTACGCCAAACTATTCTTCGCCGTGCAGCAGCGGCGTGTACAATTGGGTTGCGTAATCTTTCAGCATGCGTGTCATGCTAAATTGCGGCGCAACCGTTTTGATGGATTCGCGCATCATTGCCACCCAACCTTCGGGAATGCCCACTTCATTGCGGTCGTAAAAAAGCGGCACAACCTCTTTTTCCAGTAATTCATACAAATAATTGGCATCGCGGTGGTCTTCCGACTCTTCATTGCCGCCGATAACCCAGCCGTTTTTGCCGTTATATGCTTCGGGCCACCAGCCGTCGCTGATGCTCAAATTCGGAATGCCGTTCAACCCGGCTTTTTGTCCGCTAGTGCCGCTGGCTTCGTGCGGGCGACGCGGCGTGTTCAGCCACACATCCACCCCGGAAACCAAATAACGCGCCACGTTGATGTCGTAATCTTCCACAAAAATGATATGCCCGGCAAGCCCCGCTTCAAACGAGCGTTGGTAAACCTCGCGGATGAAATTTTTGCCCGGTTCATCGCGGGGATGTGCTTTACCGGCGAAAATAATTTGCACCGGGCGCCCCGGCGTGTGGATGATGCGTTTCAATCGTTCCACATCGGTAAATAGCAGCGTGGCGCGTTTATAGGTGGCAAATCGGCGGGCAAAACCGATGGTGAGCGCATTATTGTTCAACAGTTGAAAGGTTGCATCCAACTGACTTTGGTCTGCGCCCAGCCGAGCCAGCCGCGCGCGGGTGCGCATCCGCACAAAATTTAGCATTTTCGCCCGCAGCCGATTGCGCAATTCCCACAATTCTGCATCCGAAAGTTGGTCAATTGCCTGCCACATATCGGCATCGTTGATATTCAGTACCCAATCTTTGCCCATCAGCGCATCGAATTTCTCTTTCAGTTCCGGGGCGAGCCAACTTTCGGTGTGCACGCCATTGGTCACATGGGTGATGGGGCAATCATCGGCGGTGTGGTCGGGCCACAGCCAGTGCCACATTTGCCGCGAAACCTCGCCGTGCAGTTTACTGACGCCATTCCGTTTGTTGGAATAGCGCAAGCCAAGCACAGTCATACTGAAGGTGGGTCCCCAACTTTGGTCGTGCCGCGCCATTTCCAAAAATTGGTCTTTTGAAATACCCATCCTGTCCCAAAAACCGGCAAAAAATTTCTCCATCATCGGGAAGGGGAAGGCATCGTGTCCGGCAGGCACGGGTGTATGGGTGGTGAATACCGAAGATTTTTTCACCAGTTCCACGGCGTCATCAAACGATTTTCCGGCTTCCACATATTCTCGGATGCGTTCCAGCACCAAAAATGCCGAGTGCCCTTCGTTCATGTGGCAAATATCGGGCATATGCCCCAACTTTCGCAGGGCGCGCACGCCGCCGATGCCAAGCACCATTTCCTGTGCCAGCCGCATTTCTTGGTCGCCGCCGTACAGCCGCGCCGAAAGTTCGCGGTCGGCGGGGGCGTTGGGGTGAATGTCGGTATCCATCAAAAACAGAGGGACATTCCCCACCTGAATGCGCCACACTTTGGCGTACACCGTCCGTCCGGGCAAATCTACCGCCACCACCACCTCTTTCCCTTTGGCGTCGAAGGCGGGCAGCGCGGGAACTTCCGTAAAACGCACTTTTTGATAGATGGCTTCTTGCGTGCCGTCGGCGGTAATCACCTGTTTGAAATATCCCTGCGGGTACAAAAACCCAACGCCCATCAGCGGCAAGCCCAAATCGCTGGCTTCTTTGGTGTGGTCGCCGGACAGAATGCCCAACCCGCCGGAATAAATGGGTAAACTTTCGTGCAAGCCAAATTCCGCCGAGAAATAGGCAATGGTTTTACCCGACAATTCCGGGTAGCGGCGCACATACCACGTTTTGTCAAAAACCTGATAGGCATCGAAATCCGCCAGCACGGCATGATATGCCCGCAGAAAATCGGCATCTTTGGCGGCAGCATCCAACGCCGATTGCCGCACTTCTCGCAAAAATTTTACGGGATTGTGGTAAACTTCTTCCCATAAATCATCATCAATTTTTTGATACAGGGCACACGCTTCGGGATGCCAACTCCACCACAAATTGTAAGCCAGTTCCAGCAAACGTTGAATGCGTTGCGGCAGCGGGGTAAAGCCTGCTGCCAGTTGAATGGTGGTATCCATAAAACCTCCGGTTGGATGGGTGTAACAGCAATTTCAGGGATTTTAAAGCAAACACACCGAAATTACAAACTCAATTCACTGTCATCGGTGGCGGGTTACACCGATTTTGGGGCAAAGGTTCGCCAGCGGACATTTGCTGCACCACGGCGAGGTGGGATGGCAGATGGTTTGCCCCAGTGTTACCAATAGCGAGTTATATTCTATCCAGTATTTTTGCGGCAACTTTTCGCGCAGTGCCATTTCCGTTTCTTCCGGCGACCGGGTTTGCACATACCCCCACCGGTTGGAAATGCGATGCACATGAATATCCACGCAGATGCCCGGCAAGCCGAAACCCATCGTCAGCACCAAATTGGCGGTTTTGCGCCCCACTCCCGGCAGTGACAGCAACGCATCGAGCGTGTGCGGCACTTTTCCGCCGAAATCGTCCAACAATTTTTGACTGACTTTCAGAATGGTGCGCGCTTTGTTGCGGTAGAATCCCACCGGGTAGATGGCGTTTTCAATTTGCGCCGGCGTGAGTTTCACCATTTCGGCGGGGGTTTCTGCCAGCGCGAAAAGTTTCGGCGCGGCAACGGCGGTGGTACTGTCTTTGGTGCGCAGGCTGAGCAGGGTGGCAATTAAAATTTTATACGGCGTTTGATGTTCGGCGCTCATCTGGTCAATGAGCGGCTGCGGCATTTTCGCCATTTCCGCCCGCAAAATGGTCAGGGCTTCATCAATGGGAAACTCGGTTGGGGACATTTTTCCTCCGGGTAACATTTGCACATTCGGGCAAATGGTTTAAAGTAGTCGGTAATTGGTTTTCGGTAGTCGGTTTTTCGGTTTCCGGCGGCTGGCAATCGTTTATAACACCCGTCACTATAAAAGGATATTTTTATGGATCGCGCAATTCCCGTTTCCGGCAATGAAGATATTGACCTTTATATGCGAACATATTATTCGCTGCTGCGTTCCAGCGGCGAAGTGCAGGTGCGCTCGCTGGAAGAAACGCATTCCGGCATGAATGCCAGTTTGCACCAAGGGGCAAACAGCGATGCCATTGATATTTCGGCGTTTGTGTACAGTTCGCTGCGGCTGCCGCTGTGTTTAAAA
>CAYPNZ010000380.1:0-3405 GCA_964411845.1 uncultured Anaerolineaceae bacterium | reverse complement strand
AAAACCAAAAACCGGAAACCAAAAACCAATGACCAATAACCAATCTCCAATCGTGCTCAATGGCGAAAGCCTGACCATTGACCAAGTTGTGGCGGTGGCATACGGCGCACCCGGCAACCCCGCCGTGCGCCTCGACCCTGCCGCCGAAAAAGCCGTTACCCGTGCCGCGGACGCGGTGCAAACCCTGCTGGCGCGCGGCGAAATTGCCTACGGCATCACCACCGGCTTTGGCGCATTCAAAGACCGCATCATCTCCCCCGATGATGTGGAAACGTTACAGCGAAACATCATCGCCAGCCACTCGGTGGGGGTGGGCGACCCGTTCGATATTCCCACCACCCGCGCGGTTATGCTCATCCGCGCCAACACCCTTGCCCGCGGGCATTCCGGCATTCGCCTGCAAACTTTGCAAACCCTGCTCGATATGCTCAACGCGGGCGTGCATCCCGTCATTCCGCAGAAAGGTTCGCTGGGTGCCAGCGGCGACCTCGCCCCGTTGGCGCATATGTCGCTGGTGCTCATCGGCGAAGGGCAGGCGGAATATCGCGGCGAAATTCTGCCCGGTGCGGAAGCCATGCGCCGCGCGGGCATTGCGCCGGTCACACTGGCGGCAAAAGAAGGGTTGGCGCTCACCAACGGCACCACCATTATGACCGCTGTTGGCACGCTGGAAAGTTATCGCGCCCGCTTGATGAGCCGGGTGGCGGACATTGCCGGCGCGTTAAGCCTCGAAGCCTTGCACGGTACACCCCTTGCCTTCGATGCGCGCATCCACAAATTGCGCCCGTTTCCGCGTCAGCAAAATTGCGCCAACTATATGCGCGAACTGCTGGCGGATAGCGAATTCACCCGCCACCACGACCCGCACAACGTGCAAGATGCCTACACCCTGCGCTGCATTCCGCAGGTTCACGGCGCCGTGCGCGATGCCATCGCCTATGCGTGGTGGGTGTTTGAAATCGAACTCAACGCCGTCACCGACAACCCGCTTATTTTTGTGGATGACAACACCGGCGAAATTGACGTGATTTCCGGCGGCAACTTCCACGGCGAACCGCTTGCCATCGCGCTTGATTACCTGACCATGGCAATGACCGAACTGGGCAATATTTCCGAACGGCGGATTATGCGCCTGACCGATGAAGCCAGCAATGCTCACGTTTTGCCCGCATTTCTCATCAAACACGGCGGGTTGAACAGCGGATTTATGATAACCCAATACACCGCCGCCGCGCTTGCCACCGAAAATAAAGTGCTGTCGCATCCTGCTAGCGTTGATACCATCCCCACTTCTGCCAATGTGGAAGACCACGTCAGTATGGGTGCCACTGCCGCCCTGCAAACCCGGCAGGTTATCAACAATGTGGAACAAATTTTGGCAATTGAACTGATGGCGGCGGCACAGGGCATTGATTTTCGGAAAGAAAAACTGGGTGCAGATGCCAAACTTGGCAAAGGCACCCAACCCGCGTATGATTTAATTCGGCAGCACGTGCCATTCATCGAACACGATGAAATTATGTACCCGCACATCGAAGCCGTGCGCCAACTCATCCGGTCTCGGAAAATCGTTCACGCGGTCAACGGGCAAATTAAAGACCGCTGGGAACTCTAAAAATCAGTGCAGGGTAAAGTGCAACCTTGCCACCCTGCAACTTTGCAACCCTGCAACTCTGTAACCCTGCAACTCTGAAACCTTGAATCTGAAACTCGAAACGCACGATTTACTCAAAAAAATTATAACCGTTTGGCAGCAAACCGGGCAAGAAGCCTATTTGGTGGGTGGTGCCGTGCGCGACGCACTGCTGGGACGGCTTGCCCGTAATTCCGACCTCGATTTGCTGGTGCCGCGCGACGCGCTGACCGTCTCACGACGGCTGGCAAATGCGCTCGGCGCGGCATTTTACCCCGTTGACCCCGTGCGCGGCGTCGGGCGGGTGGTCTTTCCCGACCGGCGGTATCTCGACATCGCCGACTTTCGCGCCCCCACGCTTGAAGGCGATTTGCGCGACCGTGATTTCACCATTAACGCCATCGCCTTCAATTTGAACCCAAATCGTCCCCAATTGATTGACCCCACCGGCGGGCAAGCCGATTTGCAGGCGAAAATCATTCGTGTCACCGGCAGCGAAGCCATCCGCAACGACCCGCTGCGCGCCGTGCGCGGTGTACGGCTGGCGCAAACGCTCGGCTTCCAAATTGAACCCGATACCGGCGCGAAAATTTCGGCGGCAGCGGCAGGGTTAAAACGCATTTCGGCGGAACGGCTGCGCGATGAATTGCTGAAATGCTGGCGCGCCCCCGCGCCCGGCGCCGCCACCGATATGCTGCGCGAATACGGATTGCTGGCGGAAATTCTGCCGGAAGTGCTGCCGATGGTCGGTGTGGCGCAATCGCCGCCGCACCACCTGCCCGTGTGGGAGCATTCGCTGCGGGTGATGGACAACTGCCGGTCTCTGGCGGCAGCGGGGGCAGCGGCATGGGATGCGTTTCAGCCGCAATTGGATGCCTATTTTCAAACCGAATTGCCCGGCGTGCTCACCCGCGCCGAGTTGATGCCGGTGGCGGCACTGTTGCACGATGCGGGCAAACCGCACACCCGGTCGGTGGATGCGGACGGACGCATTCGCTTTTTCAACCACGAGCGTGTGAGCGCCGAAATTGCCGGCACGGTTTTGCGTCGGTTGCGGTTTAGCGATGCCGCTCGAAAATTTGTGATGACTGTGGTGCGCCACCATATGCGCCCGTTACTGCTGGCGAATGAATCGGCGGTCAGCGCGCGGGCAATCCATCGATTTTTGGTGGCGGCAGGCGATGCCGCGCCTGCCATAGCCGTCTTTTCGCTGTGCGATTATCGCGCCACTGTGCAACAAGCGCAGCCGGACGAGCGGCTTTCGCGGGGGATGGCGGTGGTGCAGCGCATTTTGGCGCGATACTTTTCGCCCAAGCCGCCGCGATTGCTCTCCGGCGCGGAAGTCATCGCCGCACTGGGTATCTCGGAAGGGCGCGAAGTCGGCGAATGGCTGCGCCGGCTGGATGAGGCGCAGGCAGTCGGTGAAATTTCCACCAAAGCCGATGCGCTCGCTTTTCTGCGGCGGTAGCGGTTCGTTTTTTGCAAACGACCTTTTGAAAAAGTGCCGCCTTCTGGTATAATTTCTCCTCAACCCATTGGCAAAATATAATATTGTCTCCGTATTGAATAGTGCGAGCAATAATTTTTGTCACCATCGTACACGCTATTCAAAAGGAGAAATTGATGCGTATTAAACTATCTGTATTTATTGCCGTTACTGCCATTGCGATGGTAATAGCGGGCTGTTCGCAAGCCTCTGCCCCGGTTGCCACGGCGACCACCGTGCCGCCAACGCCAACACCTGCAAATGTTTTCGTTTCGGAATCCGGACG
>CAYPNZ010000379.1:0-3406 GCA_964411845.1 uncultured Anaerolineaceae bacterium | reverse complement strand
AACTATGAAGAAACCGTGGTGGATTGGTACGACAATTTTTACGCACCGATGGTCGCCCGCATCAGAAAAAGCGGGGTGATGAAACTGTTTCCCAGTCGCACCGCCGACGATTTGCTGGCGTGGATAGTGGAACATCAAAAAGAATTACGCATTTCCGAACAGGTGGACGAAGTGGGTTACGTGCATGATGTGCAGGATTTTCTGGCATTCATTGACAAACTTTCGCCGCTGGCTGTTGCCAAAGTGGAAGTGGGCAAAAAAATAAAAAACGTTCTTAAACGAGATGATGATGACTCGCCCCCGCCGAACACCATCAAGCGTTATGTTTAACCAACTTTAAAATTCCAAAAAACACTTGAAATGCCCCCTTAAATATGCTATTATAATAATAAC
This sequence comes from uncultured Anaerolineaceae bacterium, assembly GCA_964411845.1. Taxonomy (GTDB): domain Bacteria; phylum Chloroflexota; class Anaerolineae; order 4572-78; family 4572-78; genus JANTHQ01. The sequence goes on along the minus strand of CAYPNZ010000379.1, from coordinate 3,013 downwards.
CTGCAAGCTGTTCATTTTAACCAAGGAGGTACATTATACGTGGTTACTGTAACAGCCAGTGGGTACAGCCGGAAAATTGCACGTTAGGTGTTTGCCATTGTTCGGGCAAAGCTCAAAGATGAGCCGCCTTTGCGGCTGGCAATACACCGGCTTGTACGCAACATAATGGCAAAACCAACGACAAAGCAGGTCATAAAAACTTAATAGTTTTTGAAAATCGCCTCAACCCGAGGCGATTTTTTTATGCGTTCTCAGTTTTACATAAGAAGTTGACTTAATCGCAATAATCGTTTAGAATTATGTTAACAATATGGCGGCACAGCCTGTCAAATGGCATCATAAATTTCGGCTAAAAAGACCATACACACCATACAGATTACTGTTTTTATGGCGATTGTGGTAAAATCACCACGTTATCACCGTTGAGTGGTGATAGATAATCTTTTTAGCTAGAAAGAGGTTCTAACATTGAAGGTCACAAAAGAAACAACAGACAAATGTGAAGTCATTTTGACAGTGGAAATTGACGACAAGCAAAAGCAAAAACTTTTGCAAAAGGCGGCTCGGCGCATTGCCAAAGCCGTGCGCATCCCCGGCTTTCGTCCGGGCAAAGCCCCGTACAACCTCATTGTCAATCGCTTTGGCGAAGAGGCTATCCAAGAAGAAGCCATAGAAGATTTAACCACCAAAGTATACCAAGATGCAATAAAAGAAGCGGCGGTTGACCCGTATGGTCCGGCGGCGCTGGAAGACATCACTTGGGAACCGCTGGTGATGAAAATTCGCGTACCCACCGAGCCGATTGTCGAATTGAACAACTATCGTGACGTGCGGGTGGAAGTTGAACCCGTCGAGGTTACCGACGAAGAAGTCCAACAAGAATTGGAACGCTTGCAGGAACATTACGCCACCGTTTCCCCGGTGGAGCGTCCCGCCCAAACCGGTGATATAGTTTCCGTTGCCGTCGCGCTGACCGATGCCGATACCGGCGAGGAAGTTGCCGATTGGGAAAATGACATTACCTTGTCCGATGATGATAAAGAAGAAGGCGAAATAGATTTTACGGCGCATTTAACGGGAAAATCTGCCGGTGAAACGGTCGAGTTGACGCACACTTACCCCGAAGATTTCTTTGATGACGATTTGGCTGGCAAAACGGTTAACGTTGTTGTAACCGTGAAAGAAGTAAAAGAGAAAGAAAATTTACCACTGGATGATGATTTCGCCGCAATGGTGGGCGATTACGAATCGCTGGACGATTTGACGGCAAAACTCCGCGAGGATTTGCTCAACCGGAAAAAAACGCAGCAAGATAGCGATTTGACCGATGAAGCGTTGGAAAAAATCATCGAAGGCGCAACCGTTAAATGGCCCCAATCGCTGGAAGAACAAGAATTGGATGATACCGTGAAGCGCGAAGGGAATTCTTTGCAACAATACGGCATCGATTTTGAAACTTTATTGCGCATCCAAAAGAAAACCGCCGAAGAGTTCCGCGAAGAATTGCGCGAGCGCGTGCAAAAGAACCTGAAAACCGCATTGGTGCTGGGCAAAATTGTCGAGCTGGAAAAAATTTCGGTGGACAATGATGACCTCCTCCGCGAATCTGAACACATGATGGCTGTTTCGCAAAACCCGGAACAAATGGCGGAAGTTGTCTATTCCGAATCCGGTCAGCGGATAATTGCCAACAACCTGCTCACCGAAAAAGCCTTGCGTCGCGTTTTGGCAATTGCCAAAGGCGAAGCCGACGAGCCGGAAGAAACCACTGCCGACGCCGCATCAGAACCGGACACGGAAGATATCGAATCCGCAGTGGAAGAACCCGCTGCTGCCGAAACCGAAGACTGAAAACAGACGACAAACGACCGAAAACCAATCACCGAGGAGTAGTACATGTTTAATCAATTACCGGAATCTTTGGTACCGATGGTTATTGAAACCACCGGCAGAACCGAACGAGCCTACGATATTTTTTCGCTGTTGCTGAAAGAACGCATCATCTTTTTGGGTACAGCCATCAACGACCAAGTTGCCAACTTAATTGTGGCTCAGTTGCTTTACCTGAACCAGCAAGACCCGGAACGCAACATTTCAATGTATATCAACTCGCCGGGCGGTGTAATTTATGCCGGTTTGGCAATTTACGACACAATGCAATCCATTTCCAACCCCATCAGCACGTTTGCCGTGGGTGTAACCGCCAGTATGGCAACGGTATTGCTGGCGGCGGGCACACCGGGGCAGCGTTACGCTTTGCCGCATGCCACCATTCATATGCACCCTGCCGGCGGTGGCGCACAAGGCTACACCCCCGATGTGGAAATTCAATATAAAGAAATGAAACGCTTGCAAGATACCATGCATCACATTTTAGCCAAACACACCGGGCAAGAGCCTAAAAAAATCGCCGAAGATTTTGAACGCGACCGCTGGATGGATGCCATCGTGGCGCAAGAATACGGGCTGGTTGATGAGGTAATGGGCAAGCCAATTTTCCACCAAGACCCCAAAAAAGAAACGGACTAATCTATGGCAAATCGGTTCCGACCCGAAAAACAAATTTGCTCATTTTGCAAACGCGACCAAAGCGAGGTTAACCGGCTCATCGCCGGACCCGACCACGTGTACATCTGCGATGAGTGCGTAGATTTGTGCAAAGCGTTGCTCGATGAGGAAGCACAGTCGCTCAGCACGGAATTAAAACCCCGTGTGCCGCGTACACTGTCGCCCAAAGAAATTTACGACCGCCTGAACGAATGGGTGGTGGGTCAGGACCGTGCCAAAAAAGTGCTGGCAGTAGCGGTATACAACCATTACAAACGTATTTCTGCCAAAAACACCGACGACGTGGAACTGCAAAAAAGCAATATCCTGCTGGTGGGTCCCACCGGCTCGGGGAAAACGTTACTGGCGCAAACACTGGCACGCATTTTGGATGTACCCTTCTGCATTGCCGATGCCACCGCGTTAACCGAAGCCGGATATGTCGGGGAAGATGTGGAAAATATTT
>CAYPNZ010000378.1:0-3422 GCA_964411845.1 uncultured Anaerolineaceae bacterium | reverse complement strand
TCACGAATCACGAATCACGAATCACGAATCACGAATCACGAATCACGAATCACGGAGTATGGAGCAATCATGAAACTCGCGATTTTATCGGATAGCCACGATAATATCTGGAATTTGGAAAAAGCCCTGCAAAAAACGGGGGGCGCGGAAATGCTCATCTTTTTGGGCGATTTTTGCGCGCCGTTCAGCCTGAAACAAATTGCCGATGCGTTCGCCGGCGAAATTCACTGCGTGCCGGGCAACAATGACGGCGATATGTTTCTGTTGATGAAAATTGCCGGTGCTGCGGGTAATGTAACGTTTTACAATCCGGTCGGTATGCTTGAAGCGGGCGGGCGGCAGATTGCATTTGCGCATTACCCGGAAATTGCGGAAGGGCTTGCCGCCACGGGGAAATATGATGCGGTGTTCAGCGGGCACACCCATATTTTTATGGAAAAACAGGTTGGAAGAACATTGTGGGTCAACCCCGGCGAAATCATGGGGCGCTTCGGCGAACCGAGTTTCGTGCTGTATGATACCGCGTCAAATACCATTGAACGAGTGCTGATTTAAATGAAGAATGAATAGTGAAAAATTATGACTGTTCAGCCGGTCACTGCTTCGCGCGCTCGCAAAGATAAATTACCTATGCCTTGAACTGAAGTTCAGGCTCAAAACGCAAGCCGACTTTCAGTCGGCTTATGCTTTTAGCCCTGAAATTTATTTCGGGGCGAGGCTATTCACTATTCACGCTTCATTATTCACTGCATTCGGCAATTTTTCGCCGCGCACGCCCGCCAGCAGATTCTCCGCCGCCATCACCGCCATTTTATTGCGGGTGGCATGGCTGGCGCTTCCCAAATGCGGGGTGATGATGATATTTTCCAGCGCCAGCAGGGGGCTATCGGCGGGGATGGGTTCCGGTTCGGTGACATCCAGCGCGGCGAAGGCAATATCCCCCGCTTTCAAAGCCGCATAAAGCGCGGCGGGGTCAACCACGCCGCCCCGCGCCGTGTTTATCAGCACCGCCGTGTTTTTCATCAGCCGGAAAGCGCGTGCATCCAGCAGATGATACGTTTCATCGGTGAGCGGCACGTGCAGCGATACAAAATCCGACTCGCGCAGTAAAGTGTCAAAATCTGCCGGTTTCGCGCCGAGTGTTTCCGCCGCGGGCGAAGCGTGCCGTTGGTGATACAAAATCCGCATGCCGAAACCTGCCGCCCGGCGTGCCATTGCCTGCCCGATGCGCCCAAAACCGACCAATCCCAGTGTTGCACCGTGAACATCCGCGCCCAACAGCAAACGGGGTCCCCACGTTTGCCATTTTCCCGCTCGCACAAATTTATCGCCTGCCACCACTTGCCGTGCCGCCGCCAGCAGCAGCGCAAAGGCAAAATCGGCGGTGGTTTCGGTGAGGATGCCGGGAGTGTTGCCCACGGCAATACCGCGTGCCGTTGCGGCGGCAACGTCAATATTGTCATATCCGACGGCATAATTGCTGATAACCTTTAATTGTGCGCCGGCGGCATCCATCACGGCGGCATCAATTTTGTCGGTCAGCAGCGACAAAATCCCGTCCACACCGCGTACCCGTTCCAGCAGTGCCGCTCGCGGCGGCGGAAGCGGGTCGTGCCAAATATCGGCATCGCACGCCGAACGAATCAGTGCCAGCCCTTTTTCGGGGATGGCGCGGGTAACGAATACTTTCGGCTTCATGGTTCACCTTTCGGAAATGGACAAGTTTTATGCTGCCAACCGCGCGCCGATTTCTGCCGCAATTTCGGCGAAATCATCCGCCGATTGCACAAAATTCAGCCGGTCGGCGTTGATGGTCAGCACCGGGCACAGCGAAAAACCGTCAATCCACGCATTGTACAGCCCGTTCAGCCGTTCCAGATATTGCGGGTCAATGTCCTGCTCAAATTCGCGCCCGCGTTTGGCGATGCGCCGCAGCAGGGTGGGCACACTTGCTTTCAAATATACCATCAGGGTGGGGGGCGGCAGCAATTCGGTCATAACCTCATACAGTTCTCGATAACTTCGGTAATCGCGTTCGTGCATATTCCCCTGCCGGTAGAGGTTCGCCGCGAAAATTTCCGCATCTTCATAAACCGTGCGGTCTTGCACCACATGATTGGGGTGGCGCATTAAATCTTTGTGATGGCGCAATCGGCGCGACAGAAAGAAAATCTGCGAATGGAAACTCCACGTTTTCATATCGCGGTAAAAGTCCGCCAGATACGGATTGTCGTCCACGGCTTCAAAAAAGGGTGTCCAGCCGAAATGCGCCGCCAGTTTTTCGGTGAGCGTGCTTTTGCCCACCCCCACGTTGCCTGCAATGGCGATAAATTTTTTACTCATTCCGCCTCCACGCCGGTGGTTGTGGCGTCCCATCGTCTATTCACGTTGATGTTCATTTTTTGCAAATAGGCTGCTTCCAAATCAATGCCGGTGTAATTTGCCAGTTTCAGCAGGTACGCCAGCACATCTGCCATTTCTTGCTGCAACCCGTCGCGGTGAGCGGCGAGCGCCTGCCGCAATGCCGTTGATTCATCGGCGCCGGCGGCGGTGCGTTTCAACTGGGTGTGCCGCACCCGCGCCACCGTTTCGCTCAATTCGCCCATCTCTTCAAACAGTTTCATATAGTTTAAATACAGGTCGGTGGAAAAATGTTTTGCCCGGTCGAGCGCGTGATGGAATTGCTGAAAATCGGGCAGGCGGCGGTTGGTATCATCGGCGAAAATGGCAGAAAGTTGCGGGGTATCGGCGGGTGCACCGGTTAACAGCGATGGTTGAGACGCGCCGCTTTCCAGCGCGCTTTTTATCTGCCCGATAACCTGCTGGCGCGCGTCCAAATCGTTCACGATATTCAAACTGTCGGTGGCGATGGTCAGCACGGGGGCTTGTGAAAAATCGGCGAACAAATCATCGTATGCGGTGGCGAGCGCGGCGATATATTCGCGCGCCATATTGCGCTCGTAGGGGCGGTCGCGCACGGCGATGCGGTCCATCAGCGTATCAACCGAGGCTTTCAAATAAACCACCAGCGTCGGATTGGGAATGCGTTCTGCCAAAGCGGCGTAAACGCTTTCATATACAGCCAGTTCATCGTTGACCAAATTCAGATGGGCGAAAAGCCAATCTTTGGCGAAAAGGTAATCGCTGACCAGCGGCGAATGTTTGATGACGCGCGGGATGACCTGATGCTGCTGCCGGTATCGGCTGAGCAGAAAGAAGATTTGGGTTTGAAAGGCGTATCGGGTGCGGTCGGCGTAAAAATCGCTGAGGAAGGGATTTTCCTCAAACACTTCCAGCAGCAATTCCGCGGCAAGCGCCTCTTGCAGATACCGCGCCAGTGTGGTTTTTCCAACGCCGATAAGGCCTTCAATGGCGATGTAGGGGTATGGCATATTGACTCCTTCAACCACAAAATAGGGGAA
>CAYPNZ010000377.1:0-3437 GCA_964411845.1 uncultured Anaerolineaceae bacterium | reverse complement strand
ATCACGAATCACGAATCACGAATCACGAATCACGAATCACGAATCACGAATCACCCAAACGCCAGCATCTGATTGTGCGAGAAGAAGAACGGGCGCGCCCACCATTCGCGGAAAGCAACCCACGGCACGCGCTGGATATTTTCATGTGCAATGGCTCGATGGGGCAGCGCCGAATTGAGCACATAAAATTCATCATCCGCGGCATTAAACCCGACCACTGTTACCCAATGTGCGCCGTTTTTATAGGGTTTTTCCCACACCCACCGCACCGATGTGACCCGTCCACGCCGTAAATTGTCAATCAATTGTGTTTTCGTTCCCCCGTTGCGAAATTCCCCCCGCCCCAGCGACGGGTTCCCCGCCGCCATCCATGCCGCGTTAAAATCGTTGAACGCCCGCAACATACCGCTTTTGGCGAAAGTCGCGCCTTTCACCGGAAACCCGAAAAAATTGCGCGTGATGCGGTAGCCGCACAATCCAAAACAGCGCGAATCGGCAAGCATGGCATCTGCCAGCGTTTGTTTGGGTAACTCGTGCGGGTTGGTGGTGAATCCGCCGCGCAGCAAAAGCAAATTGATGGCAACCGCCAAACTGGTCGGTCCGCAATCGTTTGTGCCGGCGCCCTGATATTGGTGCACACTGCCCAGCCCGTCGAAGGTGTGCGGGTAGAGCAAAAGCGGTTCGGTTGCGTTTTTGTCATCCATGGAGTAATCTCCTTTCCGGAAAGAAGGTGCAGAAAATGGCATTTTTCAAAAAATTGGCAGGTTTCTTCGGTGCGAATGCCGCCTCGCCGCGCCCGGCACAAACGGTGACGGTGCGCTGCAATCGCTGTGGCGAAATTTTAACAGCGCGAATTGATTTGGGCAACGATTTGAGCCGCGCCGACGACGGCGGGTTCATCGTGCGCAAAACCTTGATGGGCAACGGCGAAAACCGATGCTTCCAACGGGTGGAAATTACCCTGCAATATGATGATAAACGAAATGTGACCGAACGCGAAATTTCCGGCGGCACATTTGTGGATTAGCCCACGGCGAAATTTTTGTGCACGCAACCGTTTCGGTTTGACATAGCAAGTTAAATTCCTAAACTCTCTGGTTAATGTTTGGGAGAAAGTTATGAAAAGGCTTGCAATTTTCGTCACCATTGCCATATTGACCGCTGCTTGCGCTGCGACCCGCCCGCCGGTACAGTCCGCCTCAACTGCCGCGACGGTTCGGGCTGTGGCGGTTGGTACGGCATTGCCGCCCGAACCCACCCTTGCCCCCACTGCCACCCCCGCACCGCGCGTGCCGCCATCGCCGGTTTTTGATACGGCGTGGGACGACCACACCCCCTTTGCCGCCGGCTTGCGCCCCGACCAGCAATCCGTGCTCAACAATCTGCCGGGCGCAAGTGTATATCATTTGGCAGTGACCATCGCCCCCGACATGACGCATGTCAGCGGCAGAGAGTCGGTGCGTTATACCAACACCGAAACAACCACACTCGACGCGGTGGTTTTCCGTTTATTTCCCAATATTTTGGGCGGTACATCCGTCGTATCAAATCTGACGGTGAACGAACAACCGGCGGCGCCGGAAATGAGCATGCAAAACAGCACCATGCGCGTGCCGCTGGCAGAACCGCTGTCGCCGGGCGAGCAGGCGGTCATCACCATGGATTTTGCCGTGACCGTGCCGACCACCGTCGGGCGAAACTATGCCTCGTTTTCATATTTGGAGGGCATTTTGGCACTGCCCCATTTCTACCCGATGATTGCGGTGTATGACGATGAAGGCTGGAATGCCGAAGTGCCCCCGCCGTATGGTGATGTGGTTTATGCCGACACAAGTTTTTATCTGGTAAAAATTACCGCGCCGGTGTCGCAAACGCTGGTCACATCCGGGGTGACGATAGCCGAAACCGCTGTTGGCAATGCGCAAACGGTCACGGTTGCCGCCGGTCCGATGCGCGATTTTTATCTGGCGGCAGCCGCCGATTTTCAGCGCGAAAGCCGCACGGTGGGCGAAACCACCGTCAACAGTTATGCCCCCGCCGCGGTGGCACATAGCAACCGGCAAGCGCTCGATGATGTGTCGTCGGCGCTGGAAACCTTCAACGGGCTGCTGGGCGAATATCCGTTCACCGAGTTGGATGTGATTGCCACCCCCACCACCGCGGGCGGCATTGAATACCCCGGTGCAATTGTGCTGGCTTTGGGCATGTATCAAAATCCCCGCGATTTTTTTGAAATTGCCGCCGTGCACGAAACGGCGCATCAGTGGTTTTACAGTTTGGTGGGCAACGACCAAATTGACGACCCGTGGCTCGATGAATCGCTGGTGCAATATATGACGTGGCTTTTCTACCGCCAAAAATTCGGTCAAACGGGCGATGCACAAATGGCGCAGGTGATGAACGGCTATTGGAGCCGCGCCGACAATGCCGATACCCCCATCGGGCTGCCGGTGCAGGCGTATGACGAGCGCAATTACGGCGCGATTGTGTATGGCAGAGGTCCGCTGTTTTTTAAAGCGCTGGAAGAACGGATGGGCACAAAACCGTTTGACCGGTTTTTGCGTACCTATTTTCAAACGTATGAATGGGGCATTGCCACCCCCGCCGACCTGCAATCGGCGGCGGAAAATGCCTGCGGATGTAATTTGGACGATATGTTCGCCGACTGGGTTTATCCGCAACAATAGGGAGGGGAAACAAAAAACACGCACGAAAGGAGAAAAAGATGATTCGTGTATTTAAATTGACAGTTGTTTCCCTGATGAGTGTATGGGTATTGGCAGCCTGTGGCGGAGCGAAATCTACCCCCGCTCCGGCAGCCGCCCCCGCCGAGCAACCGGTGGTGCAGGCAAAAACGGGCGAGCGGGTGTTTGTGATTGACTCGGCGCAAACCGAAGCCCGTTACGAAGTGAAAGAATCATTTTTCGGCGAGGCGTTTGCCCGCATTCAAAAGAAAGACGGCGATATTATTGCCATTGGACGCACCAAAGGCGTTTCCGGCAGTTTTGCATTTAAGTTGGATGGTTCATCGGTGCAGTTGGGCGACAGCCGCTTTCGGGTGGATGTAAAAGCCCTAACCAGCGATGACAATCGCCGCGACGAGCAGATTCGCAAACGGTATCTGGAATCGAACAGTTTTCCCATTGCGGAATTTGTGGCAAAAGAAATTCAAGATTTCCCCGACGGGTTCAGCGAGGGGCAGCCGGTTACATTCAAACTGGCGGGCGATTTGACCATCCACGGTGTCACCAACCCCGCCACCTTCGATGTAACGGCAACCCTCAATGGCGATACCCTGTCCGGCACGGCGACGACGCTGGTTTTCGCCAAAGATTTCGGGTTTGATGCGCCCAATGTCGCCAATATCCTAAAAGTGGAAGACGGGTTCACCATTGTGATTGATTTTGTGGCGAAAGAGAAATAACGGTCAAAGATTC
>CAYPNZ010000376.1:0-3447 GCA_964411845.1 uncultured Anaerolineaceae bacterium | reverse complement strand
TCCAATAATGCCATAATTTTGACTTTGTCAAATCCTCGACTGCGTAAGGTGAGTTTTTCAGTAGAGTCATACTATTATCCGATTTTTCGTTCAAGGAGACATATTTTGGACTTGAAACGTGTTGTATTAATCCATCCCGGCAGAGAAGGCAAGATTTTCGGCAAAGCGCCCTCGCCGTCATACACCCTGATGCGGCTGGCTTCGCTGGTGCCGGATGAAATAGACGTGGAAATTTGGGAAGAAAATTTAGGACCGCTTGATGCCCGCATTCGCCACGAATTGGGTCCGACCGATTTGGTGGGCATCACCTCAAAAACGCTGGCGATTGAATCGGCGGAAAAGTTTGCCCGTTTGGCGCACGAAGCCGGCGTGAAGGTTGTCGCCGTCGGCGGGGCGCATGCCACCCTGATGCCGGAAGATGTGGCTCGCTGGGCAGATGTGGTTTTTACCGGCGAGGCGTATTTCACCTGGCCCCAACTCATTCAAGATTTTATGAATGACACCGTCAAACCCCATTATAATGATACCGAATGGGCAGATTTGGCAGGCGTGGCACGTTTAACCGACCGGGTGCTGAAGATGGTGGATGAAAATCGGCATTATTGGACGCCGCTGCTGGAAGTGACGCGCGGCTGCCCCCGAAACTGCTCGTTTTGCACCGCCATTCGGGTGAGCGGGCAAAAAATGCGTTTCCGCCCGGTGGAAGAAATTGTGGAAGAAATTGAACGCCGCAAAATTAACCGATTTTTCCTGACCGATGACAATTTCGGGCTGGCATTTCGGCTTGACCCGGCATATATCGAAAAACTGTTTTTAGCGCTGGCAAAACTGCCTTTGCGCGGTTGGACAACCCAAGCCGAAATGATGGTCGCCGAATATCCCGACTTGCTCGATTTGGCGCGAAAAGCGCATCTCGACAAATTTTTCATCGGCTTTGAATCGGTCAACCCCAAAAACCGCCGAGAATTGGGCGGCAAAAGTAAAGGGCTTACCGAGCAATATCGGCGCGCCATCAAAAAAGTACACGAACACGGCATCGGTGTGGTGGGGTTGTTTGTGTACGGCTTCGATGAAGACACCCCCGAAACCATGTGGGAAACGTGGCGGTTTGCCCGCGATGCCGGACTTGACAGCATGAGCCAAACGATTCTCACGCCGTACCCCGGCACGCCCTTCCGCGCTCAACTCATCCGCGAAAACCGGCTCATCCCCAATACCCCGTGGCGGCTGTACGACACGGCGCACATCACTTATTACCCGAAACAAATGTCGGTGGAAGAATTTGCCCGTGAATACGATAAAATCTGCAAAACCGTGTATCACCCGGTGCGAATTGCGCAACGCGGTTTGCGCGCCCTGAGTCGCGTCTCAAAATACTCGATTTCAATGGTTCCGCGCAAAACATTCAGCAGTTTCAGCACCGATTTCGGCTACCGTAAAACCTTCGAATGGCGGTATGCCACCTAATTCAAAATTATCTGCCGAGGCTATCATGGACAATGTTAAAACTTTCGGCGTTCAATCAAGCGGATATGCCCACGCACGACCAACTTATCCCGAAGCACTACCTGCATTTTTGAGCTCATTAACCCCAACACATCATCACGTATGGGATTGCGCAACCGGTAACGGACAATTCGCCGTTAAATGCGTTGGTTTTTTCAATAAAGTGTACGCCACAGACATCAGCCCGGCACAAATCCGCCACGCCAATCTTCATCCGAATATCGTCTATTGTGTCAGTTCGGCGGAAAAACCGCCTTTTCATAACAAATCTTTCGATTTGATTGTGGTTGCCCAAGCCGTGCATTGGTTCAATCTCAAACAATTTTACCGGGAAGTTCGGCGGCTGTTGAAAAATGACGGCGTTTTGGCGGTTTTCGGTTATGCGTTTCCCACCATTTCCCCCGATATTGATGCGCTGCTTGACGAACACTTGCTGAAACCCGTTGACCGCTTTTGGGCGGAAGGAAACCGGTTGATTATGGACGCATATCGTTCGCTGCCGTTTCCACTGGCAGAAATTGATAATCTGCCGTCTTTTTCGGTGGATGTCGAATGGAATTTGACACAGTTTTTGGCATTTCTGCGAACATGGTCGGCAGTAAAACGCTATATCGCAGATATTGGCGAAGACCCGGTCGGTGTTTTGGCACACGCATTGAACACCGTGTGGGATTCGCCGGAGAAACCGCGCACGGTACGAATGCCATTGGCATTAAAAGTGGGGCGGGTCAATTAAACCGGTTGCCCAACCCCCATTTTTTGCCAAAAACCGCCGTATCCGTTATGATAGCCCACTGAGCGCCCGGTGAATGCCGGGCGAAATTTCGCGCCCGTTTGATGGCGGCGGCTACTGTTTTGGAGGCTCATATCGCACAGCAAGCATCCCAATCGCCGTATTTGTCGGTAGTCATCCCGGCATACAATGAATCGGTACGGTTGCCCACCACCCTGCGAAAAGTGGTGGCATATTTGGAAGCCCAGCCATACGCCGCCGAAGTGCTGGTGGTAGACGACGGCAGCACCGACAACACCGTGGCGCTGGCGAAAGAAATTGCCGCCGAGCATCCCATTGTGCAGGTGATTGAAAACGACCATCGCGGCAAAGGGTACACCGTGCGCACCGGTATGCTCGCCGGCGCGGGCAAATTCATCCTCTTTTCCGATGCCGACCTTGCCGTGCCGATTGAAGAAACCGGCAAACTGCTGCCTTATTTGGAAGACGGGTACGATGTGGTCATCGGCTCGCGCGAAGGGCAAGGCGCAAAACGCATTGATGAACCGTGGCATCGGCATTTTATGGGGCGGGTGTTCAACTTCTTCATCCATTTGATTGCCCTGCGCGGTTTTTCAGATACACAATGCGGCTTTAAAGCCTTTTCTCGCAAAGCCACACACGATTTGTTCAACCGGGTACAGTTGTATGGCGAAAACGCCGCCCGCATTACCGAAGCCGCCGTAACCGGTTTCGATGTGGAAGTGTTGTTTTTGGCAGTTAAATTGGGCTATCGGGTAAAAGAAGTCCCCGTCACTTGGATTTACGGCGAAGAAACAAAAGTCAACCCGCTGAAAGATTCGTGGCGCAATCTTAAAGATGTCATCGCCGTGCGCTGGAATGACCTCAGCGGAAAATACGGTTAATCGCCGGTCGGCTATTTACAAACGCACAAAACTCACTATAATAGAAGATATGAACACGCTGAAATTCGCCATTAAATTGATGCCTATGGTTATGCCCAGTCGCACGACGGCGGTTTAGGCTGGATGGTTTAAGTTGTTCCACCCGTTGCAAGCCATAACCGCACGCCTCTGTGCGGCTTTTTATTTTTGTCACGCATATTCGCAATTCGCTATTCGCAATTCGTAACTCGCTATTTTAAAGGAGCATTCATCTATGTCCGAAAATATTCTGGTTTGCACCGCCTGGCCCTACGCCAACGGCGA
>CAYPNZ010000375.1:0-3456 GCA_964411845.1 uncultured Anaerolineaceae bacterium | reverse complement strand
TGGCGTCCCCTGGGCCGGCGTTCGGGGGGGCCCGGGGGGGTGGGGGGGGGGGGGGGTGGGGGCGAGGGGGGGGCGGCGTGTGGGGGTGGGGGTAACGGTGGGCATCGCCGTGGGCGACGAAACCAATTTCACTGTAACCGCCGTTGGGGTGGCGGTGCCGGTCGGTGCGGCGGCGGGTGCGGTTTGCGGTCGGCACGCGGCAAAAATCAGCAGTGGAAGTATCAAAACGGGCAAGTATTTTTTCATACACACTATTATGCCATAGAGCGGCGCGGGGTGGAAGTTCGGCTGCACGATATTTTCCGGCTGGCTGCCATACGATTACGCTACGCAGCGAAGAAATGAAGCAAAATATTGCAAAGGGTGCAATTTTGTGTTATCGTCAAAATAGCAGATGATTCAAGATTTGTATCGAACAACCGACATATAATATAACAGATTGTTCCGGAAAGACAGACGTTTGAAACCGCAGAATGTATCTTTTGCAAACCAAAGGCAATCCATCCGACGCGGGGTGTGGATTTTGCGCGGGGTGGTGCTGGTTATGCTGCTGGTAACGGCGGTTGCCGTTGGCTGGCAACTTGGTTGGGGTGCACCGATGGGGTGGGTATTGCCGGTGATTGCCGTGCCGGTTGCGGCATGGTTTGGCGGGGAGTGGCTGGCGCGATATATTTTTGCGCCGGATGAACCGTTTGCCACTGCGGACGTATCTGCCGACCCGCCGCCGGTTGCGCCAAAACCCGAACACGAATCGCAGCCGCGACGCGCCGATACCGAAACAACCGAGTATTTTCAACGGCTCATCGAAACTTCACCCGACGGGCATATCATTTTGTTTGATGAGCGCATCGGGTTCATCAACTCGGCGGCGACACAATTGCTGGATATTTCCGAACCGGAAACATATCTTGATGCCTCGATGGCGGAACTGCTGCCGGAATCTCAGCGGGAAACCTTCCGGCAGCAGTGGACATTGCTGGCGGAACCTGTCGCCAACCGAAATACGCAGGTATACCGTTTGCCCAAAGCCGATGGCACGACGGGTTACATCGAAATAACCTTCAACCGGTGTTCCTTTGACGAACAGCCGGCAACGCATGCCGTATTGCGTGACATAACCGCGCAAAAACAAATGGCAGACGCGCTGACCGCCCGCAACCGCGAATTGACCATCCTCCAATCGGCAGGTATGTCCATCACCTCTCGGCTGGATTTGCGGTATGTGCTCGATACGGTGGCGCAAGAAATGACACGGCTTTTAAGCGTGACACAGTGTACCATTTTTGAATGGCATCCCGATGATGATACCATCGTGCAAAACGCGGCATTCGGTCCCGGCGGCTGGTGGGATTCGCGGGGAGAATCGGAAATTGACCGGCTGATGGAGTTTCCGCTGGAAAAAAGCGTGCTGGAAGACCAAATTCCCGAACAGATGGTGGTATCGCATCCCGGCATTGACCCGCGTGAGCGCGCCAACATGGAGCAGTTGGGGGCGAAAAGCCGATTGTTGCTGCCGATGGTGTTTCAACGCCAAACATTGGGGTTGATGCGGCTGGATGATTTTTCTGCCGAGCGGGTTTTCTCATATCAAGAAATTTCGCTGGCGAAATTGCTGGCGGGGCAAGCCGCCAGCGCCATTGAAAACGCACGTTTGTTTGAGCAGGCGCAAGCGGAAATTGTGGTGCGCAAGCGTGCCGAAGCCGAATTGCAACAGGAACGGGCATTGCTGGCGGAACGGGTAAAAGAGCGCACGCTGGAATTGAGCAAAGCCAATGCCGAACTCGCTCGCGCCGCGCGGCTGAAAGATGAATTTTTGGCAAGCATGAGCCACGAATTGCGCACGCCATTGAATACCATTTTGGGGTCGGCAGAAATTTTGCAGGCGGGCGTATTCGGCGAGTTGGCGGAACAACAGGCGCGATATGTGACCAATATTGATGAAAGCGGGCGGCATTTGCTGTCACTCATCAATGACATTCTCGACTTGTCGAAAATAGAGGCGGGCAAAATGGAAATTGCCATCGCGCCGGTCAGTGTGCAAAATGTTGTTCAAGCCGGATTGCGGCTGGTAAAACAACTGGCACACAAAAAACATCTTAAACTGAAAACAGAATTTCAAAATCGAGTGAGCACCTTCCCCGCCGATGAACGCCGCGTGAAACAAATTTTGGTTAACCTGCTCAGCAATGCCATAAAATTTACACCCGACGGCGGCGAGGTGGGGGTGTCGGTTACCGATGATATGGCGCTGGAACAGATACAATTCACCGTGTGGGATACCGGTATCGGTATTGCCGCTGACGATATGTCCCGACTTTTTCAACCGTTTGTGCAGTTAGACAGCCGATTGGCGCGTCAGCATACCGGCACCGGTTTGGGGTTATCTTTGGTGGCGAAAATGATGGAATTGCACGGCGGCGGCGTATCGGTGGAAAGTGAGGAAGGTGTCGGCAGCCGATTCACGGTTTCTTTCCCGCTGGCAACGGTTGATGAAACATCCGCGCAGACGGAAACTCATACCAACCAAACCGCCGCCGCGTCGCCGAAAAAAAGAACCGCCGCCGAAATGCCGCTGGTACTGCTGGCGGAAGACAACGAGCATTCCATCGAATTGTTCACCGATTATCTCAAACTGAATGACTACCGTTTTTCAGTTGCCCGTACCGGTGTTGAAGCGATTGCTCGCGCCATGGAAGATAACCCCGCCATTATTTTGATGGATATTCAAATGCCGGAAATGGACGGATTGGAAGCGATGCGCCGCTTGCGTGCCGAAGCATCATTTGCGCATGTACCCATCATTGCGATGACCGCGCTGGCAATGCCCGGCGACCGCGAACGCTGTTTTGAAGCGGGGGCGGATGAGTATTTGAGCAAACCGGTTAATTTGCGGACGATGGTTAATACAATTCAACGTTTGTTGAAAATGCCATAACACGGACGGAGGGACGGAATGAGCGCCAAAGCGACAGTTTTAATTGTGGATGATGAACACACTGCGCGAGATGTTATTCGAGGATATTTGGCTTCGGAACCATATAACCTGCTGTTTGCCACCAATGCCGCCGAGACGTTTTCGGTGTTACAGGCAGTTGCCCCCGATGTGATACTGCTGGACGTAATTTTACCCGATGTGGACGGGTTTGAAGTATGTCGGAAGATAAAAGACGATAGACGGTGGCGGCACATTCCCATCATCTTGGTGACGGCTTTGGACGGTGAAAAGAATTTTGAGCGCGGATACGAAGCCGGTGCGGATGATTTTCTGCACAAACCGATAAACGATTACGAATTACGGGTGCGCGTGCGCTCGATGCTGCGCATCAAACGGCAGTACGACAGTTTGCAAAATTCGCTTCGGATGCGCGAAGATTTATCGAATATGATGGTGCACGATATGCACAATCCGCTCACATCCATTATCGGTTATAGCACCTTTTTAAAGTTAAGGAACGT
>CAYPNZ010000374.1:0-3481 GCA_964411845.1 uncultured Anaerolineaceae bacterium | reverse complement strand
AACGCGGATTTCAATGGCAGGTAACATACCAGCGTGAAATTCAACCTGCCCCATAAAAATCGGACGGCAGATATGTATGGACAAAAAAATAAAAATCCATAAAATAGAGGTATGGGTTTTGCCAACGGCAGCCTAACCGAAACAGATAACCCGCAACTCAATAAAAAGGTGACCCATGGCGCAAAGTATAACTCCCAAAATTACGGTTATCGGCAGTTTGAATATGGATTTAATTGTGCGTGCGCCGCACATCCCCGCTCCCGGCGAAACCATTACCGGCAGCACGTTCAGCACGGCGGCGGGCGGCAAAGGTGCCAATCAAGCCGTGGCGGCGGCGCGGTTGGGGGCACAAGTGACAATGGTCGGCTGTGTGGGCGATGATGCGCACGGACATGCGCTGGTTTCGGGGTTGCAGGCGGACGGCATCAATACCGATTTTGTGCGGGTGGAAACTGCCACCGGCACGGGGGTGGCGCTCATCACCGTTGCCGACAACGGTGAAAACAGCATTGTGGTTTCTCCCGGCGCAAACCATACGCTCACCCCCGCCGATATAAAAACGGCAAAGGCGGCAATTGCCGGGGCGGATATGATACTGTTGCAGTTGGAAATTCCGTTGCCGACGGTTGAGGCGGCGGTGGAAACCGCGGCGCGGCATAACGTGCCGGTATTGCTCAACCCGGCGCCGGCGCATCCGCTGCCCGATGCAGTTTTGACAAAAATAACCTACTTTATCCCCAACGAAACGGAAACCACGCTGTATTGCGGCTTCCCCGTGGATGGCAGAGGCGCGGCGGAAAAAGCCGCCACACAATTGTGTGCTCGATATGGTATGGCGGGGGTGGTGCTGACGCTCGGCAGTCGCGGGGCACTGCTGTGTGCTGACGGTCGGCATACCCTCGTGCCGCCATTTGCGGTTTCGCCGGTGGATACCACTGCCGCCGGTGATGCGTTTGTCGGCGGGTTTGCGGTTGCCGTGACCGAAGGCGAATCGCCGGTTGATGCCGCCCGATTTGCCGCGGCGGTGGCGGCGCTGTCGGTAACAAAAATGGGCGCCCAGCCGTCATTGCCCCGTCGTGATGAGGTTGTGCGGTTTTTGCAGGCAAATATCCCGTCGCTCTAATGCGAGACCCCGACTTTGGACTTGAAGCCTTGAACTGACTCAAAAAGGGGGCAAATTAAACCACAGAGTAGCAGAGGCACAGAGAAGAATAAAGTTTGAGAGCCAAAAATTTGAAGGTACAATTCCCCGATGAATTTAATCTTTGTATTTATTCATCTACACAGAGTTTCACGGAGAAAACACGGAGATTCACAAAGAAAAACGAGCATTATTATAAAAAACTTTGAGAACTCTGTGCAATCTTTGTGTTTCTCTGTGTTCCAAGATAACTGCTGAATAGTTACTAATCTTTTTCTCAAAAACATTCAAATTTCCGTGTCTCTGTGCCGCCTGTGCCCTGCGGGTACTGTGGTGAAAAATCGACCTTTTTTCAGGCGAGTCTTGTTAAAACGCACCGGTGAGCAGGGCGAGAACGATGCCGCCCGCCATCACACTGCCGAGTTGCCCGGCGGTGTTGGCGCCCATAGCGTGCATCAGCAAAAAATTCTCAAAATCATAGTCTTGCCCCACCCGCTGCACAATTCGCGCCGACATCGGAAACGCGCTGATACCCGCCGCACCGATGAGCGGATTGAATTTTTTCCCCGACAGCACATATAGCAATTTACCGAACAGCACCCCGCCCGCCGTATCGAGCACAAATGCCAGCAAGCCCATCGCCAAAATGAGCAGGGTGTCCAGCCGGATGAACCCGTCGCCGGTCATCGTCGCGCCGATGGTCAATCCCAAAAAAATGGTCGCCACATTGGCAATTTCATTTTGCGCCGCTTGGCTCAACCGTTCCACCACCCCTGATTCGCGCATCAAATTGCCGAACATCAGTGTGGCAATCAGCGGCGATGCCACCGGCGCGATGAGCGAAACCACGATGGTCACCACAATGGGGAACAGCACTCGCGTGGTTTTTGAGACTTCCCGCCGGGTGTACGGCATTCGCACCTTTCTTTCGGCGGGGGTGGTGAGCAACCGCATTACCGGCGGTTGGATGATGGGCACCAGCGACATATAACTGTATGCCGCCACCGCAATCGGTCCCAGCAGGTGCGGCGCCAATTTGGTGGATACATAAATGGCGGTGGGTCCGTCAATAGCGCCGATAATGCCGATGGAGGCGGCTTCATTCATATTGAACCCAAACGACAGTGCCAGCATCAGTGTGCCGAAAATGCCGAATTGTCCGGCAGCGCCCAATAACGCCATTTTCGGATTTTCCAGCAGTGGACCGAAATCGGTCATTGCCCCCACGCCGATGAAAATCAGCAGCGGGAAGAGTTCGGTTTCGATACCGGCTTGATATAGAATCCCCAAAAACCCGTGTTCGCCGGTGATGCCGGTGAGCGGCAAATTGGTTAAAATTGCCCCGAAACCGATGGGCAGCAATAGCACGGGTTCGTAATCTTTGGCAATCGCCAGATAAATTAACACCCCGCCGACCGCCATCATCACCACGTTTTGCCATGTTAAAGCCATCGGGGCTTGAAGCAGGTCGAGCAAATGGTTAAAATCCATTGTTTTCCCTTTTATTCAAACGTAAAGAGCACGTCGCCGTGGGCAACGGTTTGCCCTTCCGCAACTGCTACCGTGGCAATCACCCCGTCGCGGGGGGAGCGGATGGCGTTTTTCATTTTCATCGCTTCCAGCGAGCACAATGTTTGTTTCACCGAAACGCGGTCTCCCGGTTTCACCTGAATATCGAGAATATTGCCCGGCATCGGTGCTTTGACCGTGCCGACAGTGGATGCGCCGGGGGCGGCTGTCGCTTTTGTGGCGGCAGTGCGGGAAGACGCGGTTTGAATGTCGGCGGCGGAAATTTCCGCATCGTCGGGGGCGATGGTGACGAGATACGATTGTCCGTTGACTTTCACCGCAACGGGTGAGGCATCCAAATTGCCCACCTCTACCCGATAAACTTTGTCGTTGACGGTCAATTTTAACCGTTTGGTTGCCGATTGCATATTATCGCCTCCCTCGGGATGATTTGTGCGGGTGATGGCTGCGGCTCAATCCGCGCTGCCACCAGCGACCGGGTCCCGCTTGCAGTGCCGCGCCGATATGCCCGTGCGGGGTTTCCCGGTCACGCAGGTATGTCAGCGCCAGCGCAATGACTGCCGCAATTTCCGCATCGGGGGTCTCGGCGGCGGGCGGGGCAGAAGCCGGTTCGCGGGTGCGGAAGATACGTTCCAGCAATATCATCAGCACCACCAGCAGCGCCAGCCCGCTGAATGTCAACCCCAACCCCAGCCCGCTCAATATCAAACCTTGTTCCAGCAAATTGGTCACAATCTTACCTCTGCTATAATGGTATCAGTAACAAGTTAAGGTTTTCTGTAAATTATCACCGGGAATAATGTCCCAATA
>CAYPNZ010000373.1:0-3495 GCA_964411845.1 uncultured Anaerolineaceae bacterium | reverse complement strand
TATTTCCCCGCGCCGCTGATTGCGCTGCGCACTTTCAAATCGGAGGTGGCGGCGGGCTTGCCGCCGGATGCGCCGGCAGCGCTGTCGCGTCAAGACCCCGAATGGCTGACCAACGGCAAACGGGGGGTGATTCAGTTTTGCGGATGATTTTCATCAACAAAAATGTTCCCACCCAAATGATACCGCACCTTTGAGCCGGAAACAAATTTTCGCGCCCACGGCTGTTGCAAAGTCACTTGACAGATAACATTCTGACAATGAAACCGTAGGGGCACGCGGCGGCGTGCCCCTACACGACCATAGTAACCGTTAATTTTTTGCCGGAATCGCGCCGAATATTGTAAGGGCGGCTCGCGAGCTGCCCTCACGAAAACAATTACAGCCAACCGGCAATCTTAAAACCTACTTTGCAACAGTTCTGTTTTCGCGCCCCTGAAAATTGAAAAAATCGGCGGGAACGGTTAAAATACCCAAAACCCGAAACGGTAAACTTGAAACAACACCAAAATCAGCACTCACGGAGGCGTGCAAATGGCAACGGAAAAACAATTTCCATTCAACCAATCTTTTGTGTGGTATCCCTCGGATGAGGTGATTGAGCGCAGCCGGTTGCGGCGATTTATGGAACGTCACAATCTGCCCGATTTGGACGCGCTGATGGAGAAATCCACCACCGATATTGCCTGGTTTTGGGAGGCGGTGCTGGATGATTTGGGCATTGAATTTTACGAACCGTACACCCAAATTGTCGATTTGTCGGACGGGCTGCCGTGGGCAAAATGGTGTGTCGGCGGCAAAATGAATATCGTTCACAATTGTTTGGACAAATGGATGGGCACTGACACCCAAAACCGCGTCGCCATCCGTTGGGAAGGGGAAGAAGGCACGGTGCGAATTTTATCGTACCGCGATTTGTTCCGCGCGGTGAACCGAATGGCGAATGCCCTGCGCGCCGCCGGCTTCGGCAAAGGGGACGCCATCGGGCTGTATATGCCGATGACCCCCGAAATTGTGATTGCCCTGCTCGCCATTGCCAAAATCGGCGGGGTGATTCTGCCCCTCTTTTCCGGTTTCGGACCGAGCGCCATCGCCACCCGTCTGAACGATGCCGACGCGAAGGCGCTCTTTGTTGCGGATGGCGTTTATCGGCGGGGCAAGACCATCCGCATGAAACCCGTGGCGGATGAGGCGCTGGCGGACGTGCCTTCGGTGGAAAAAGTCATCGTCTTCCCCCGTTTGGGCATCGAAACGCCCCTCACGCCGGGGCGCGATGTGCTGTGGGATGATTTCATCGCCGGACAATCGGCGGATGCCCCCACCGAACGCACCGCCGCCGAAGATTTGCTGATGATAATCTATACCAGCGGCACCACCGGTCGCCCGAAAGGGGCGGTGCACACCCATTGCGGTTTCCCCATCAAAGGGGCGCAGGATATGGCGCACGGCTTCGATATTCAATCCTTCGATACGATGTTCTGGATGAGCGATATGGGCTGGATGATGGGACCGTGGGAAGTGTTCGGCACGCTGATTTTGGGGGCAACGATGATGTTGTTCGATGGCGCGCCCAACTATCCCGAAGTTGACCGCGTGTGGGATTTGGTGGAAAAACACGGCGTAACCTGTTTGGGGCTGGCGCCGACCTTCGCCCGTGCCATTATGCCCTTCGGCGATGCGCCGGTGAAAAAACACGACCTCAGCTCGCTGCGGGCGTTCGGTTCCACCGGCGAAGCGTGGAATCCCGACCCGTGGCTGTGGCTGTTCAACACCGTCGGCGGAGGGAAAATCCCCATCATCAACTATTCCGGCGGCACGGAAATCAGCGGCGGCATTGTGCTGGGGAATATGCTCACCCCCGCCAAACCGTGCGCCTTTTCGGGACCCCCGCCCGGGATGGCGGCGGATGTGGTGGACGAATTCGGCAACCCGGTGCGCGGGGCGGTCGGCGAGTTGGTGGTGAAACAACCGTGGATTGGCATGACGCGCGGTTTTTGGAAAGACCCCGACCGCTATTTGGAAAGTTACTGGAACAAACTGCCCAACATCTGGGTGCACGGCGATTTTGCCGCCATTGACGATGACGGGATGTGGTACATTTTGGGGCGCTCGGATGACACCATCAAAGTGGCGGGCAAGCGGGTGGGTCCTGCGGAAGTGGAATCCATTCTGGTGAGCCATCCCGCCGTGGCGGAAGCCGCCGCCATCGGTGTGCCGGATGAGATGAAAGGGCAAGTGGTGGTCGCTTTTACCGTGCTGCATGGCGATTTCGCCCCATCCGAAGAACTGCGCGCCGAATTGAAAGCGCTCATCGCCAAAGAAATGGGCAAGCCCCTCGCGCCGAAAGACATCCGTTTTGTGGACGCCATCCCGCAAACGCGCAACGCCAAAGTCATGCGGCGGGTCATCAAAGCGGCGTATCTGGGCAAACCCGCCGGCGACCTCAGCGCGCTGGTCAACCCCGAAGCGGTAGAGGGGATAAAATCGGCGCGGTAGAAATAATCGCAGGTGCGTTGTAACCGCACCTGCATTTCACGCCGGCACTTCGATGTGGTTCGCTTTCATCCAATCTGCCAAGGTGTCGGCGTGCTGCTTCAACCAGCGAATTAACGGCGCAGCCAGTTTCTCATCCGGCGAGCGAACCCACTCGGCGGCGGTTGCGCCCGTCAACGCGGCTTCAAGGTCGCGTTTGATGTCTGCCAACGGCGCGTTCAACTGAATGCGGCATATCGCCCGGTTGAATTCATATATTTTAAAGCCGCCCAGTTTTAATTTGTCGCGAATATCAATTGCCGCCGTCAATTCCGCTTCGGCGCGCCGGAAATCGGGGTGCGGGTTATCTTTCAGCACGTACCCCAATTGCGCATGGTTGCGATGGTATTTTCGGTCCACATCGGCATCAATCAGCGCCTCAAAAACGGGGATGGTTTTCGCAATCAATTCCGGGTTGCTCCGCGTGTACTTTTTGCGAAATTCCCGTGCCAAAATAAACGCCTGCACGCGCACTTTCGATGATGCGCCCGTGATTGCCTCTTTCAATGCTTTTATCGGCACGGCAGGGTTATCGGGGTCGTTGTCCAAATGTTCGTGCAGCAGCGATATGGCAATGGCATCTTGCCGGCTCTGCTCTTTGATTTCCTGAATGTGGCTTTCCAATTCTTGTATCTGCTGCGACAGCACCTTTTCCACCAGCGCTCGCCCGCCATAACCGCCAACAATTGCCACGGCAACAATTTTTACGATGTTCCACGGGTCGGTGGTGTTAAAATCGCCGGGGACGAGCATAAAGATAACATATCCTCCCGCCAGCCCGAAAAGAAAATCCACCAGAAAGCCGGGGTCTATCATCCATTTCGAGGTTCGGTGCGGCAGAATCAATCGCCGGTCTTTTATGCCGAACAGCAGCCCACCGAAAATGCCGGCAGCGCCAATCAGATACCATAAACCCGGGGTGACGGGTGCAGGGGTTACGGGCGGCGATTGTTGCGCCCACACCGT
>CAYPNZ010000372.1:0-3509 GCA_964411845.1 uncultured Anaerolineaceae bacterium | reverse complement strand
CGAACTCAATCTTTTGGTTTCGAGAAAAAGAGGAAGAAAAAGAACAAGCAATCAAGAATTTATTGAACAAAAACAAAGTTGAGTTTAACTTCAATAATAAATATAAAGAATTCTCTCTCATCGTCACAAAAGATTTTTTTGAGGAAAATAGCGAGGTAATCTATAACTTACATAATCTCCACTACATAAAAGATTATGATAACGAAGAATAACCCACAATTTGCAGCCATCCTTCATTACTCCACTCATAAAACAAGAACGCATCTACAACTCTAATCCACAGGAACCTTGAACTTGAAACCTGAAACAGAAAACCCCAAACCCGACCTCACCCTCTCCATCTGGGAGCAGGTGCAATTTACCGCCGATGCGTGCATCAAGTGCAACATCTGCACCTCGATGTGTCCGGTGCATAACGTCACCGACCTGTTTCCGGGACCCAAATTCGTGGGTCCGCAGGCACAGCGATTGCGCAACCCGCACGATATTTCGGTGGATTACAGCCTCGATTATTGCAGCGGCTGCGGCGTCTGCACGATGGTTTGCCCGCACGGCGTAAAAGTAATGGAGATGAACGCCAAAGGGCGCGCCAAACTGTATGAACGCGAGCGCATCCCTCTGCGAAACCGCCTGCTGGGGCGCAGCGAACTGCTGGGCAAACTCGGCAGCCCCGTGGCACCGATTGCCAATGCGCTTTTCCGCAACCGATTCATCCGCCTTGCCACCGAGTGGGTCATCGGCATTCACCGCGATGCCCCTATGCCGATGTTCTCTTTCGAAACCTTCCGCGGCTGGTTCAACGGCGTGCACAAAAAAACGCTCGCCGCGCTTGCGCCCGCCGAAAAGCCTAAAAAGCAGGTCGTCTATTTTCACGGATGCAGCACCAATTATTACGAGCCGCGCATCGGCAAAGCGGCGGTGGCAATTTTGGAACACAACGGCTTCGAGGTGCTGATCCCGCCGCAGGTGTGCTGTGGATTGCCCATGCTCTCCAACGCCGAGTTCGACGCCGCCCGCCACAACGCCGATTTCAACCTGACTTCACTGTCGGAATATGCCCGGCGCGGCATTCCCATTGTCGGCACATCCACCAGTTGCACCCTCACCCTCAAATCGGATTATCGCCATATTTTGGACATCAACACCCCCGCAGCGGCGCAGGTGGCAGCCGCCACGTATGATATTTCGGAATTTCTGCTGGAATTGGCGGAAAAAGGCGAACTCCGCACCGATTTTCAGCCGATGGACATCACCCTGCCGTACCATTCGCCATGCCAGTTGAAAGCGCACAATATCGGCTACCCCGCCATTGAGTTGATGAAATTGATTCCCGGCGTGAAAGTTGACCATATTCAGGCGGAATGCTGCGGCATTGCCGGCACGTATGGCTATAAAAAAGAAAAATACGACATCGCTTTTGAGGTGGGTAAACCCGTTTTCGACCATATCATCGAGTCCGGGTCGGAGATTGCCGTGTGCGATAGCGAAACCTGCCGCTGGCAGATTGAACATCACACCGGCGCGACGCTGGTTCACCCCATCGAAATTTTGGCGCAGGCGTATGGGCTGATTCGTGATTCGTGATACGCCTTCACGCTTCACCACAACCAAAAGGATATATTCATGCACACCAAACTTCAAAATTACCTTACCCCAAAACTCCCGCAGTATCTCGATTTGCTGAAAATGATGGTGGACATCAACAGTTTCACCGACAATCCGCCCGGGGTGAATGCCGTGGGCGAAATTACGGCGCAGGCGTTCGCGCCGCTCGGTTTCACCGCCGAGACAATTCAGGCGGAAAACCCGAATTTCGGCAAACATTTGGTGCTCACCCGCGCGGGAACTTCCGGGCGGAAAATCGGGCTGGTTGGGCATTTGGACACGGTTTTTTCGGCAGAGGAAGAAGCCGCACACGATTTTCACTGGCGACCGGCAGGGGAACGCATTTACGGACCGGGCACGGTGGATATGAAGGGGGGTAATGTGCTGATGCTGATGGCGCTCGATGCGCTGCGCACCTTTGCCCCCGCCGAATTTGAATCAATAACTTGGGTGTTGCTGTTCAACGCCGCCGAAGAACGGCTGTCGCTGGATTTTGGCAGGTTGTGCCGTCACCGATTAGATGGTGCGCTGGCAAATTTGGTTTTTGAAAGCGGCGCACTGAAAAACGATACTTTTAAACTGGTCACGGCACGCAAAGGCAAATCCGAATATCGCATTTCGGTAACGGGACGCTCGGCGCACGCGGGCAACCACCACCCGCACGGCGCAAACGCCATTGTGTAACTGGCAGAGGTCATCCAAAAAGTTGCCGCGCTGACCGATTATGACCGCGCGCTAACCTACAATGTCGGCGCGGTGCGGGGCGGGTCGGTGGTTAACCGCGTGCCCCATTTCGCCGAAGCGCGGGTGGAAATGCGCACTTTTGAACCGGCGGTGTTTGAAGCCGGTATTGCGGCGATGCTGGCGCTGAACGGGCAATCAACCGTTGCCGCCGCCAGCGATGGCTATGCCTGCCAAGTGAAAATTGATTTGCTGGAAAAAATGCAGCCGTGGTCGCGCAACGCGGACAGCAACCGGCTTTTCGATATTTGGGCGCGGGCAGCGCAAGCAGCGGGTATGGCGGCGGAAAAAGAAGAACGCGGCGGGTTGAGCGACGGCAATCACACGTGGCAAACCATCCCCACCATGGACGGGCTGGGTCCCGCCGGCGCCAACGCGCACAGTTCGGAACGCAGCGCAGACGGGTCGAAAGAACAGGAATATGTGCTGCCGGGGTCGTTTGTGCCCAAAACCGTGCTGAATGTGACCGCGCTGCTCGATTTGATTCGCGGCGCGTAAAACCGTTTTCCGACCGCTCATCATCTATCGTTTGCAATTAACCGTTCGGAGTTCGCATGAAACTATCTAATTTTGCCAAATATGCATGGGGAACACTGATTTTCAACATCGCCGTAATTTTGTGGGGAGCATACGTCCGCGCCACAGGTTCCGGCGCGGGCTGCGGCGCACACTGGCCCACCTGTCAGGGCGAAGTTTTGCCGCGCGCACCGCAATTGGAAACCATCATCGAATTGAGCCATCGCGTGACCAGCGGGCTGGCATTTTTGCTGGTTTTGGGGATGTTCATCCGGGCTTATCGCGCCTTCCCCAAAAAGCATCCGGTGCGATTGGGGGCAACCCTCTCGATGGTGCTGATGGTCACCGAAGTGTTGGTCGGTGCGGGGCTGGTGCTGTTCGAGTTGGTGGCATACAATGAATCGGTGGCGCGGGTGTATGCCGTGTCTACCCATTTGGTGAACACTTTTTTGCTGTTGGCGGCACTCACGCTGACCGCATGGTGGGCTTCGGGCGGCAAACGAATTTCGCTCAAACCGATGCGCCCCGCCAGCTGGGCGACGCTGGTCGGTATGCTGGCGGTGCTGGTGCTCGGCGTGACGGGGGCAATCACCGCGCTGGGCGACACGCTTTTTCCGGCGGGGTCGCTGGCAGCGGGCGTCGCCCAG
>CAYPNZ010000371.1:0-3514 GCA_964411845.1 uncultured Anaerolineaceae bacterium | reverse complement strand
CCCGATTTACACATTGTGGTAGTTGACCCGCATCGCCCGGGGCACGAAATTCGTTACTTCCCCGGCGAAGCCAATCTACGGATGGCAGATGTGGTGGTGGTGAACAAAATGGGCACCGCCACGGAAGCAGGTATCGCCGAAGTGCTGAAAAACGTTGCCGCAGTGGTTCCCGATGCCACCGTCATCAAAGCCAATTCACCCGTTTCGGTGGCAAACCCCGCTGCCATCAAAGGCAAGCGGGTACTGGTGGTGGAAGATGGTCCCACCCTGACCCATGGCGAAATGGCATACGGGGCAGGGGTGGTAGCGGCGAAAAAATTCGGGGCGGCAGAATTGGTTGACCCGCGCCCGTATGCGGTCGGTTCAATAAAAGCCACGTTTGAAAAATATACCACCACCGGCACAGTGTTGCCGGCAATGGGCTACGGCGATGCACAGATGCGGGAATTGGAAGAAACCATCAACGCCACCGATTGCGATTTGGTGGTTATTGCCACGCCGATTGATTTGGGGCGTTTGCTGAAATTGAAAAAACCAAGCGTGCGGGTAACATACGAATTAGAGGAAATCGGCGAACCGCAATTGGCAAAAGTAGTCGCCGCGGCAGTGGCATAAAAAGTCAAAACTTGCGCAAATCGGTTGCCGAACACACCCTGAGTAGGCTCGACCGCAGGGAGAGCCTACTCAGGGTGTGTTTCCGGCATTTTCACCATAAGTAACCCGATAGGGCGTATTGCAGGGTGAAAACTGCAAGTTCTGAAAGTAATCTGTGGATGCACCGGCTCACGGTTGGTTGGTGTTTCGGTGGTATTCCGCCAGCCATTTGCTGAAACGGTCTTCTTCCGCGTCGCGTTCTTTTTGGGCTTTATCTTCTCGATATTGCATCCAATAATTAAAAACCTTTTGCTGCACATCGCGGGGGAAATACACGTTTTTAAAAACGAAGGGGTCGCCCACCGATGCCGTTTTGATTTCCACATTGCCGATTCGCAACAACCGCGCGATAAAACCGGGTATCTCAAAATTGATGTTTTGCACATTGTCGAATGTGGTTTCGTTGGTGTCTTCGCCCAACAATTGAATGACCGGTTTGTTCCGGCGGATGATTTTCGATTTGGTAACCTGATAACTGATTTTGCGCCAGTTATCGTGTTGGTAGGTGTACCATCCCCACACAATAACCCAAAAAACAAACAAAACCATCCCGATTCTGGGATGCGATGCGGTAAACGGGGCAAGCCCAACCAGCGCGGCGAGTATCAAATAGGTGATGCCCAGCAGGGTAATTGCCGGTTTCCATATCTCTCTCAGCCAGATGACGGGATGCCGCCGCCAAGTAATTGTCCCGTCGGGGGCTTCGTGGGCAATACGCGGCAGATAAAAACCGACGAGCGCGCGCACATCATCCAGAATGGAATGTTTTTCCGCCGATTCTTTCGTTTCTTCCTCTATGGGCAGAATTTCCACTTCTTGCTCGATGATTTTTTTCTGTACTGCTTTGCCGATGGCATCCAAATCGGCGGCACGCGAGCGTTCCAGCGCTTTTTCTCGCTCGTTGAGTATTGTCCGGCGGATGTGTTCGCCGTTTTGTATCCCGTCAAAAATTACATGCCCCACGCCGGCGGTTTTGATGACAACATTGTCAAAATCAAAAATACGGGTGAGGTATGTCGGGGTGCTCACCTCGGCTGCCAATACCTGCACCAGCGGTACGGTTTCGCGGTGCTCACCGCCGACAACGTATCGTTCAATGTGGATGACCCGTTGGGACGAAACGATGAAATCGTCGTTTTTCCACTCGGCAAATTCGTAAATTCCCCATAGAAAACTGACCGCACCGAAAAGGTAGATAATCCACAGCCCCAACGGGAAGGTTCGCCCGAAATGAACATCGCCGATGAGTACACCCAGTATCAACCCAACCAGCAGAAAACCGAGCGGTGGCACTAACCGGGCAAAAAATACCAGCGGGTGGCGGTCAATATTTATAATGCCCACTTCATCCGGCTGAATATCATCAAAACTTTTTGAGATTTTCTCTGTAACTTTTTGGTGGGTTTTATAGGCTTCTTCCTGATTTTCAAAACCGATTTCACATTCGGGGAAGGTGTTGTGCAGCCATGCCCAATCTGTCAGGGTGTATTCTGCCACAACGGCATCAACAATAACGGTGGCGGTGGCATATCGTTTGTATGGGTTTACGCCGTTTTCTGCTTTCTCGCGCCGCGCCATCCGACGCAGTGCATACTCGCCCAAAAATTCGCCTTTGCCCATATAGTTGATAACCTGCGGTTCGGCGGCGGGAATTTTTTCTGCGGGGGACTGAGGGGCATCGGTTTCCGTTTCTTCCGAAAATTCGTCATCTTGCGGCGTTTCGACGCATTTTTGGGTGGGGTCGTGGGTGATGCGCACCTGCCCTTGAATGATGAAAAAGAAGCCGGTGGGGTCATCGCATTGGTTGAGGATGGTTTCGCCGTGATGGTACGATTTTATCACTGCCCGCTCGGCGAATGCCACCAAATCTTCGGGTTTCATCCCCTCTAAAATCGGCGAGCGCTGATACAGTTGGATGAGTTTTTGCAGGGCTTCGGGGTTGGTTGTTACTTTTGGCATAAATCACCGTGTGTTCGGCATAAAATCTATACCCAATGTGCAGCGCTTTTCAAAAAACAATAAAATGACTCGTTTGAAAAAAGGCTGCTTTTTCACCACAGAGGCGCAGAGAAGCAGAGAAATTCATATTTTTGAGTTTGGTATCAAATTTACTGACAAAATCGCAGATACCGGCACATAGGTGGTTCTCAAACTTTATTTTTCTCTGTGCCACTGCTTCTCTGTGGTTTAATTTTTAACCCTTTTTTCAGGGGACTCATAAAATAGAACACGGATGGCACGGATGAAACCGATTTCCGCTGATTTTTTGAAAATTTTATCTGTGCAAATCCGGAAAATCTGCGTTATCTGTGTTCCGTTTGGTC
The DNA here is from genome assembly GCA_964411845.1 of uncultured Anaerolineaceae bacterium. Classification (GTDB taxonomy): domain Bacteria; phylum Chloroflexota; class Anaerolineae; order 4572-78; family 4572-78; genus JANTHQ01. The sequence goes on along the minus strand of CAYPNZ010000371.1, from coordinate 536 downwards.
TTTTTACAAAAAATTGCACATCAGACAATTTATCTCTATTGTAGCACGAAAACGGGATTTTGAGAAGTTTTATGTCATGTTGCGTTCACAGCATCGCTTTGATGGTTTCCGCCACGGCGCGGGGAATACCCGGCACGGCGGCAATTTCATCCACACCGGCGGCGCGAATACCCTGCACCGAACCGAAGGCTTTCAGCAGTGCCCGGCGGCGTTTCGGTCCCACACCGGGAATGCTGTCGAGCACCGATGACACGCCCGCTTTGCGCCGCAAATTGCGATTGTAGGTGATGGCAAACCGGTGCGCTTCGTCGCGGATGCGCTGCACCAAATATAACGCCTGCGAGCGGCGGGGCAGCATAATCGGCGTTGATTTGCCCGGCACGAAAATTTCTTCTTCGCGTTTTGCCAGCCCCACAATTGGAATGACCTCTCGCAGGTCGAATTCGTCCAGCACCGACAGCGCGGCGTTCAATTGCCCTTTACCGCCGTCAATAATGATGAGATTCGGCAGTATACCCCACGATGCGGCGGCATCG
>CAYPNZ010000370.1:0-3525 GCA_964411845.1 uncultured Anaerolineaceae bacterium | reverse complement strand
TCTCGACAGCGGGTCGGTGGCTAGCCCCAACCGCGAAACCGAAGGGATGCTCGATGGCTCGGATGCCATCGCCGACTGGCCCCTGCTCAACGCGCTGGTCAACGCCGTCAACGGCGCCACGTGGGTCAGCATCCATCACGGCGGCGGCGTGGGTATCGGCTACAGCATTCACGCCGGGCAAGTCATCGTTGCCGACGGCACGCCCGAAGCCGCCCGTCGGTTGGAGCGTGTGCTCACCACCGACCCCGGTATGGGCGTCGCCCGCCATGCGGATGCCGGTTATCCCGAAGCCATCGAATTCGCCAAAAAAGCAGGCATCAAAATCCCGATGATGAAATAGATGTGAGACGTGAAACATGATGCGTGAAAAATCACGTTTCACGTCTCACGTTCCGGCAAAGGACAACTGACAAATGACAAATGTCGATTTACTCATCCACAGCGCCGAACAACTTGTTACCTGCGCCAGCCCCGGCGCACCCAAACACGGCGCGGCGATGCGTGATGTGGGCATCATCCCCAACGGGGCAATTGCCATTTCCGGCGGCGAAATTGTTGCCGTGGGCACAACCGCCGACCTCCGCGCGCGTTTCTCGGCGGCGGAAACCATAGATGCTGCCGGCAAAACGGTTTGCCCCGGTTTTGTGGATGCTCACACGCACGTGGTTTACGCCGGCGACCGTGTCAATGAATTTGAAATGCGCATTCAAGGGGCAAGTTATATGGAAATTATGGCGGCGGGCGGTGGCATCGTCAGCACGATGAAAGCCGTGCGCGCCGCCACCGTTGACCGGCTGGTTGCCGAAACGCGCCCCCGCCTCGATGCGATGCTGCGGCTCGGCACTACCACCGTGGAAATCAAAACCGGTTACGGGCTGAATACCGCCGCCGAATTGAAAATGCTCCGCGCCATCGAAACGCTGGCAGCCACCCACCCCGCCGACATCGTGCCGACTTTTCTCGGCGCGCACGCCGTCCCCCCGGAATACAAAAACCGAACCGATGACTATGTTTCGCTGGTGGTGGATGAAATGTTGCCGGAAGTGGCAGCGTGGTGGCAAAATTCGTTATTCGTTATTCGTCATTCGCCATTTTTCGCGGATGTTTTCTGCGAAGCGGGCGTTTTTTCGCGGGAACAGACTCGGCGGGTACTGGAAGCCGGATTGCGGCACGGACTGACCCCCAAATTGCACGCTGATGAGTTTGAAAACCTGCGCGGCGTGTCGCTGGCGGTGGCACTCGGTGCGACCAGCGTGGATCATTTGGATGTCACCCCCGCCGATGAAATCGCCGTGCTGGCACAATCGGATACCGTGGGGGTGGTCATCCCCGCCGTGAATTTCAATTTGGGCAGTACCCGCTTCGCCGATGCCCGCGCGCTGGTGGATGCGGGGGGGGCGCTGGCGCTGGCAACCGACATCAACCCCGGTTCCGCGCCGTGTCCGTCCATACCGCTGGTGATGGCGATTGCGGCGCGCTACCAGCGGCTGCTCCCCGCCGAAGCGATGAACGCCGCCACCATCAACGCCGCGCACGCCGTCGGGCTGGGCAACCGGCTCGGTTCGCTGGAGCCGGGCAAGCAGGCGGATGTGCTCATCCTGCGCACGGGCGACTATCGTCATTTGGCATACCAATTCGGCGAAAATTTGGTCGAAACGGTGGTCAAACGGGGGAAAGTGGTGGTATAATTGAGTGGTCAGCGGTCAGCGGTCAGCGGTCAGCGGTCAGCGGTCAGTGGTCAGTGGTCAGCGGTCAGCAGTCAGCGGTCAGTGGTCAGTTGATAACCGACAACCGAAGACCAATAACCGAAAACTGAACACTGAACACCGAAAACCGAAAACCGACAACCAACGGGAGGCAAAATGAACATTTCGCAACTGCTCAACCATCACGCGCAGTACCGCCCCGACCATTTGGCGGTGGTGTTTGAAGATTACCGGTTGACATATCGGGAATTCAACGCGCGGGTTAACAAATTGGCAAATGCCCTGCTCGATATGGGTATCGGCAAAGGGAGTAAAGTTGCCACGATTTTGGGCAACTCGTTGGAATTGCTGGAAATTTATTGGGCAGCGGCGAAAATCGGCGCGGTGGCGGTGCCGCTCAGCCCGATGATGCGCGGTAAAGGGTTGATAACCCTGCTCACCGATTCCGACACCGAGATTGTTTTCACCGATGCGGCTTTCGCCCCGCATTTGGATGCCGTCCGCCCCGAATTGACCATCGCCGCCGACCGCTATTTTCTGGCGGATGACAGCGGTTTGCCGGGCTATCAAAATTATCATGATTTGACTGCGCCCGCCGCCGAAACCAACCCAACCGGCATAGAAATTTCCGGCGATGACCCGTACAACATTATGTACAGCAGCGGCACTACCGGCTTGCCGAAAGGGATTGTGCTCAGCCATTTTGTGCGGGCGCCGTATTGCACGCTGTACAGCATTGCCTACCGTATGACCCCCGAAAGCGTGGTGCTGCACACCGGTTCGCTGGTGTTCAACGGCGCATTTCTCACGCTGATGCCCGCGTTTTATCTGGGCGCAACCTACATTCTGCACCGCAAATTCAACCCCGAGGCGTTGATTGAAACGGTGGCGCGCGAAAAAGTGACGCACATCAAAATGGTGCCGTCGCAGATTGTGGCGATGCTCAATTCACCCGCCTTCGACCCCGCGAAAATGCAATCGCTGGAAATGGTCGGCACAGTGGGCGCGCCGCTCCATATGGAACACAAAGAGCGGTTGTTCGCCGCACTGCCGGGGCGATTTTACGAATTGTACGGGCTGACGGAAGGCTTTATGACCATTTTGGATAAAACCGATTATCCCCGCAAACCGATGTCGGTGGGGCGACCGCCGCAGTTTTTTGAAATGCGCATTGTGGACGACAACGGCAACGATGTGCCGCCGGGTACGGTCGGCGAAATTATCGGCAAAAGCCCGCAATTGATGACCGGCTATTACAAACGCCCCGACCTGACCGCGCAAGCGGTAAAAGATGGCTGGCTCTACTCCGGCGATTTGGGGTATGTGGATGAAGACGGGTTTCTCTTTTTGGTTGACCGCAAAAAAGATATGATTATTTCCGGCGGGGTGAACGTGTATCCCAAAGATATTGAGGAATTGATTGTTACCCATCCCGCCGTGCGCGAAGCGGCGGTCTTCGGCATTCCCAGCGAAAAATGGGGCGAAACACCCCTTGCCGCCGTCATTCTGCACCCCGGAAAAAGTGTTTCGCCGGAAGAACTGCGCGATTGGATTAACGAGCGGGTGGAAGCGCGTTTCCAGCGCGTGCATGAAGTGGTCATCCGTGATGATTTCCCGCGCAGCGCCGCCGGAAAAACGCTCAAACGCCTGATGCGCGATGAATACTGGGCAGGGCGGGATGTGAAAATTTAGCCGTCAGTTTTCAGTGATCAGTTTTCAGCGGTTTATTCAAAGGCAACTTTGGAATGCAATTGCTGAAAACCAAAAACCAAAAACCGGAAACCAAAAACCAATGACCAATAACCAATCTCCAATCGTG
>CAYPNZ010000369.1:0-3537 GCA_964411845.1 uncultured Anaerolineaceae bacterium | reverse complement strand
TGGGAATTGCTGCACGACGGCGAGGGGCTGCTGTTGGAACGGTACGCGCTGGGGCGGCAAATTTTTTCCGACACCGCCATTGCCAAACCCCTGCCCCTGCGACCGAGCGGCGGCATTCGGGTGCTGGTTATCGGCGACCCGCTGCTGGATGCGGATTTTCTCGCCGATGCCGCGGCAAAGGGTCAACGCTGGCAGCAACTGCCCGATGCGGCAGCAGAGGCGCGGCACGTAACCACCGTTTTCAACCGGTTGAGCCAAATTTTCGGCAGTGCCATCAATTTTCAAGCCCAACGCGACACCTACATTCGGCGCGAACTGACCTGTATGCAATTCCGCGAAATTTTACGCGCCGGCGAATACGACATCATCCATTTTGCCGGACACGCCATGTTCGATGCGGATAACCCCGAACAGAGCGCGTGGCTGTTGAGCGACGGACCCCTGTGGGCGCAGGAAATTCGGAACACGCTGGCACGGGCAAAACGCCCGCCATGGCTGGTGTATGCCAACGCCTGCGAAGCCGCCATGGAAGACGACGCGCCCCGCAGCGGCTATCAAGGCGATGTTTTCGGGTTGGCGACCGCCTTCATTCAGCAGGGTGTGGCGGCATATATTGCCCCCCTGTGGCGCATCAACGATTCGCTGGCGGCACAAATGGCAATTGATTTTTACCACGCGCTGCTCCTCAACTCGGCAAGTTTGGGCGAAGCCCTGCATTTCGCCCGGCTGGAAGCCAAACGCCAAGCCACCGGCATCGAAAAAAACAACAGCGGCGGCGTGCCCCTGCCGGCTGCCATCGGCTTGGGTTGGGCGGGTATGGTACTGTACGGCGACCCCACCGCCCGCCCGCTCGATTCGCTGTGGACACCGCACCATCTGTCCGGCAAAACAAAACCCACCGCCATCCCCCGCCGCAACACCGTTCCGCGCCGCTCGCAAATAAAACGCCCGCAGTACCTGCTGCAAGCCCCCGCCGATGAAACGCTGGCGCTGGTTACCGGTCCCGGTATGACCCCGCTTTCGCCCGACCGAATGCGCGGCGCACAAGCCCTCGGCGAGGGGGAAGCCCTGCTGGAATTGGTGGAATTGAACGGCATCCGCTGCTGGCAAACCCGCAACCCCGACACCGGCGAACCGCTGCCACTGGCAGGTTCGGTGGTGCCGCAACTGCAAAAAAGCGATGCCATTCGGCAACAGTTGGGGCTGGAACGCGGATTTGCCGATTATGCGCGCACCATCGGGCGCTGGATTTTTCGGCGAGACGATGACAGCCTGATATTTCAACTTGGCGAACAGTACGACCGCAGCGTTGTGCCGCAAGAAAAACTGTGGCAAGTTACCCCCGACACCTCACTGCGGGCGTTGGAACCCGCGCCATGGTGGTGGGTAGACGGCAACACCCAAAGCCAAACCGACCGCGTGCTGCTCATTCTGCACGGCACATTCAGCAGCGCATTTTGGCCCACATTTGCGCTCGGTGCGGAATTTATGCAATGGGCAACCCAATACTATCGCGGGGTCATCGCCTACGACCACTGGACGGTCTCAAAATCGCCGCTGGACAATGCTACTGCCCTGTGGGATTTGCTCGATGACCGGCTGCGCACCGGCAGCGGACGCATTGATATTTTGGCGCACAGCCGCGGCGGGCTGGTGGCGCGCTCGCTGGTAGAATTGATGGGTCATGCCGATGCTATTCGGCATGTAATTTTTGCCGCAACCCCCAACAGCGGCAGCAATTGGGTCAGTCCGCAAAACTGGGGCAACGCCGCCGACCATCTGATAAATATGCTGCATCTGGATAACTTCGGTTTTTACGGGCGGTTGAGCAGTTTTATGGCGCGTCTGCTCATCAACCAAAGCGGCTTGGAACGGCTGACCACCGCCATCGAAGCGCAATTGCCGGGCATTCAAGCGCAAAACCCGCAAGCCATCGGACCCAACGATTTTTTGGGGAAATTACAGCGCGGCGACGGTCCCCCGGCATCGGTAATGTATGCCGCCGTGGCTGCCAATTACGAACCGCCGTCATCACAATTGACGCTCGGTTCGGTGGTAAAAAAAGCCACCGCCCTGTTGAGCGATACCGTCACCGACAATTTTTTGGCATCATACAACGATTTGGTGGTAGATACGCCGCGCGTATGGGCGGTTGACCCCGCGCCGGGTATGGACAGCAGCGAGGCGATGCCGTGGCTGCCGGGCGAAAATTTAATGGTTTACAATCCCGGTCAACAGATGAAACTCCCCGGCGGCACCATGTCGCTGAATGTGGCGGGCGTGCACCATTCAAACATTCTGTATTTCCCCCAAACGCGAAACTTCATTCGCAACCGGCTGTCGCGCTGAACGATAGCGCACGCTCGCAAAAGTTCCGCTCCGAAATAAATTTCAGGTAGTGGTGCAAAAGTAAGTGATACGTCATTGCGAGGGCGTAGCCCGAAGCAATCTCCGTGTGTTATTGCCGGGGATTGCTTCGCCTTTGGCTCGCAATGACAATTGCCGGCACTTACAATTGAGCCACTACCAAATTTCAAGGTATGGGCAGCCAGTCATTTCGGAATTTCCCGCAGGAAGTTATCCGAAATGACAGAAATCCCGCAGAGGCGGATTTTTTTGCTTTCGCGCTGACTTTCTGCTATTATTTGCCACCGACAGGCAGCCACAAGCATTTCCCACCGGCTGAAAAAATCCATTTTATGAAAGGAGCGCTATGGCAAATACACCCATTCGGCTAACGAGCCTGAGCAACTGCGCCGGTTGAGCCAGTAAACTGGATCCTGAGATCCTGGCGCAGGTTCTGCAGCCACTTCAACAACTGCAAAAGAATAGTCATCCAGATGCGCTGCTGGTGGGACTGGGAAAAGCGGATGACGCTGCCATTTACAAACTGAATGATGAACAAGCGGTGATTACCACCACCGACTTTTTTACCCCGGTGGTGGATGACCCGTATGATTACGGCGCCATCGCGGCGGCAAACTCTATGAGTGATGTGTACGCCATGGGCGGCGAAGTGTTGTTCGCCCTGAATGTTGCCGCCTTTCCGCCCAAACTCAGCACCGACATCCTCTCTGCCATCATTCGCGGCGGCGCGGAAAAGGTTATGGAAGCGGGCGCGGTGATTGCCGGCGGACACAGCATCCAAGACGAAGAGCCGAAATACGGTTTGGTAGTGGTCGGTATGGTTCACCCCGATAAAATTTTCATCAAAGGGGCAGCCAAACCCGGCGATAAACTGGTGCTGAGCAAACCCATCGGCACGGGAACCATCAGTACCGCGCTAAAACAGGGTAAAGCCAGCGAAAAACACACCGTCCCCATGGTTGAGTCGATGAAACGGCTAAACCGCTTTGCCGCCAAAGCCGCCCAAGAGGTCGGCGGTATAAAAGCCGTCACCGATGTAACCGGTTTCGGGCTGCTGGGGCACGGCATGGAAATGGCAGAAGCCAGCGGCGTGCGTTTCCGCATCCGTTTCAGCCAAATTCCGCTGTTAGATGGCGCGGCAGAATACGCAGATAAATTTCTCTTTCCCGG
>CAYPNZ010000368.1:0-3546 GCA_964411845.1 uncultured Anaerolineaceae bacterium | reverse complement strand
CACCCGCGCGCCGAAATCCACAATCAGCAAATCGCCGGGGGCAAGCGAGCGAGCGCCGGGGGCGGCGTGGGGGCTGGCGCCGGTAATGCCCGTTTGCACCAGCGGCTCAAAAGGCAGTGTTTCGCTGCCGCCGCGCAACAGTTTTACCAGCAATTCCGCTGCCAGTTCCGTTTCGGTCATCCCGATTTTGATGAGCGGCAGTGTTTCGGCAAGCACTTTTTCCGCCAAATGAACCGCCGCCTGCATACGGTCAATTTCGGCATCGGTTTTGATGATGCGCAAATTGCGGATGAGGGCATCGGCAGGCTCAACGGCGGCATGCGGCGCAAAGGTGCGCAACAGGCGATATTCTCGCACCCGCATGCTCAACGATTCTACCCCGATGCGCGCGCCGTCCAACCCCAGCGCGGTGCAGCACGCGGCAAATGCACCTTCCACACCCGCTTCATCCGTCCACGGGAAAAGTTGCCAATCGGCGGGATTTTTTATCTGCGTGCATTCAAATTGGGGAGCAACCAACGCGGGGTTTCCGTCGGCAGAAAAAAACGCCACAATGGGGCGTTCCATCAGATGAAAATCCAAGCCGGTGAGATATTTCAGGGTTGAACCGGGAATGATTGCCACCCAATCGAGCGGCGATTGTGTCAGGGCGTTTTTCAGTTTGGCAAGGGGGGTCATCGTTATTCCTTTATTTCAAAATTTTTTCAACTTCGGTGCGCAGGGCAACCACGCCGATGGGTTTGGTGAGATACCCTTCGCACCCCGCGGCAAGCGCTTGTTCGGCATCGCCTTTCATAGCATTGGCGGTCAGCGCAATAACGGGAATGTGCGCCACGGCGGGCAGTTGTTTCAGGCGGCGGGTCGTTTCCAGCCCGTCAATATCGGGCAAACCGATGTCCATCAAAATCAGGTCGGGAAGTTCCGTTTGGGCGCGCTCGATGCCGCTTTGCCCGTCTTCGGCTTCCAGCATTTCATAGCCCATTGATTCCAGCACACGGCGCACAAACAGCCGGTTTTCAAAATTGTCTTCAATGTAAAGGATACGTTTTTTGCTCATCGTTTATCGGTATCAATCTGTGGGTGTTTGGGTGGTAGATGGTTCCGCTGCGGCGGTTTGTGCCGTTTCGTCTGCCAGCGGCACAGTGAAATGGAAGGTGGAACCCACCCCTTCTTCGCTTTCCAGCCACATTTCGCCGCCGTGCAGTTCAACCAGTTGTTTTGAAATTGCCAACCCCATACCGCTGCCCTGATATTTTCGATTGCTGCGTGCATCCACTTGCCGGAAATGCTCGAACACCAAATCGAATTTATCTTTCGGAATACCGATGCCGGTATCGCTGACATAAATGTGCATCAATTTATTGCCGAACAACTCTGCGCCAAGCGTTACCGACCCTTCTTCGGTAAATTTGATGGCGTTGCTCACCAAGTTGATGAGCACTTGGCTGATGCGCAACGGGTCAGCCCAAATGGGCGGCAAATCCGGCGTGAACCGCTGTACCAGTTCGACCGGTTTGTCTTTTAGCAGTGACGATACCGACGCGGACACATCTCCGAACAATTGCGGCACATCAATGGCGTTTTTCACCAACTCCATCCGACCGGCTTCAATTTTAGACATATCCAAAATGTCGTTGATGAGCGCCAGCAGGTGTTTACCGCTATTGTGGATGGCGGTAATATCGGTAATGGCGTTTTCGCTCAATTCGCCGTCAATCCCCTGCAACAGAATGTCGGCGAAACCGATGATAGAATTGAGCGGCGTGCGCAATTCGTGACTCATGCTGGCAAGGAAATTCGATTTAAGTTTATCCACATCGCGCAATCGCACGATAGTTTTTTCCTGCTCGCGCGACAAGCGGGCGTTTTCCAGCGCCATCGAAATTTGGGTGGCAACCGTTTCCACCGCTTCCACTTCTTCTTCCAGCCAGCCGGAGGCTTCATCGCGGGTGATGCCCAAATAACCGATGATTTCGCCGCGCAATTTTAGCGGCACAGCCAGTTCATCGCGCTGATATTTTCCGTTGGATTCGGTACGCTGGCGCACCAGTTTTTTTCGGTTTGCCGCCAATCCCATCAGTGGCAGCCACGCATCCGATTCGGGGGTGACGGTTGCCCGCCGCCCGCCACGATAGCGGAAACCGGATGTTGTTACCTCGTCGCCGAATTCCGCCCAAGTGGTTTGGGTCAATCGCCGGTTCAGGCGTTCCACCTGTTTTAACGTGTCTCGCATTTCTTCCAGCAGTTGGATGTTTTGCAACGCCACCGCCGTTTGGTCTGCCAGCGATTGCATCAGGGTCATATCTTCGGGTTTAAAGTGCTCTTCTTTGTCACTTTGAATGTCCAGCACCCCCACCACCCGATTACCCACTCGCAGCGGTACAGCCAATTCCGAGCGGGTGTTCGGCAGCAGCGGATGGGGCACATAATTGAGCAAATCAAGCACATTGTTGCTTAAAAACGGTTTATTGGTGCTGGCAACCGTACCGACAATGCCGCTGCCCCGCGTTAAACGGTAATTTTCGGCAAGCATTTGTTGAGCAACGTCGCCGTACCCGGCAGCCAATACCAAATCATCGGTTTCCGGGTCAATTAAAAAGATGTGCGTATGATACAAATCATATCCGTGCTGAATCCGTTCGACAACGTATCGCAACAGCGATTGCCGGTCTTGCAGCATGGTAATTTGGCTGCTGATTTCCATACTGACTTCCAGTGCGCGGGTTCGCTCTTGAATGCGGTATTCCAGCGTGTTGACCAAATCACGCAGACGCTGGGTCATAATATTGAAAGCCCGTGCCAGTTGTCCCACTTCGTTGCCGGTGCGAACCGTTACGTGTTGGTTCAAGTTTCCGGCAGCGACTTCCGTTGCCACGGTTGTCAATTCGGCAACGGGACGGGCAACCCAAAGCAGCATGCGGCGAGTGATAACCACCGCAACGACAACCGCCAACAGTAAAACTAACGCAATTGCCGTTAATTCTCGCCGGCGTGCGGTCCGTATATCCAAAACCTTTGCCGACTGCACTTTTTTTGCGGCTTTCAGAAATTGTTGTGTCTCTTCCAAAATGTTATCTTGCTGTCGCGCCAGTTGCACTGCACGCACCCGCACGTTTGCCCAATCGCCGGCGTTTGCCATATACAATATTGTGCCGGTGGAATTAATGATACTGTCAGCCAAAGCGACCAATTTAGAAGCAGAGGCATAAAGCGGGTCATCGGGCGACATATTTCGCACAAGTACGTTTAATGTATCACGGTCGGACTGCAACTTTTCGTACGTTGAATTTACTGTCGGTTGTACCGTTGTTTTGCCTTCCGATTGCGCCACATAGTTGACGGAAGAAGAAATCAAGGTGCTGTCTGCGCTAATTTCCAACGCCGCCAAAGTTTGAGTTTGCACCAGTTGCAAACTGTTCATTTTTTCGATAACACGTGAGGATTGTACACCCAATACTATCGCCGTAATTATCAACAGCGCCACAATAATGCCGCTGCCCAACAGCAATTGCGTGCGAATGGTGGCGTTTGAAAAACTGATTTGTT
>CAYPNZ010000367.1:0-3550 GCA_964411845.1 uncultured Anaerolineaceae bacterium | reverse complement strand
TTGTTGGTGCATCCGGACTATCAAGGGAAAGGGATAGGCAAGATGATGGTAGCCAAAATGCAGGAAAAATACGGAGCATTTCATATGCAAATATTAGTTGCCGATGGCAAAGCGGTGGACTTTTACAAAAAGGTTGGCTTCGTGAAAGCCGGCAAAACGCAAGCGATGTGGATATACACAGGCACCGAACATTAAGGAGGGCACAATGATTGCCAGAATATGGCACGGGCGAACCAAAGTTGAAGATTACGAAGCATACACAAAGTTTATGAAGGAACGGGCAATACCCGATTACCGGGGAACCGAAGGCTTTATCCGTCTGATATTTTTAAGAAACATCAAAGGGGATGAGGGACATTTTACGTTAATAACTTTCTGGGAAAGTTTGGAAGTCATTAAAAATTTTGCGGGAGAATCTTACGAAAAAGCAAAATATTATCCGGAAGATAAAAATTTCTTGCTGGAATTTGAAGAGAATGTAGAACATTACGAAGTATTTGCGGAGTCGTAAAAAGTATGCAGTCGGCACAATACCGTGCCGGTGCAGGTAACGGCTCACCAAAAAACGCCCGCAGGTGCGGGCGTTTTTATTTTACAATCTATCGTCGTTTGGGGTTCAGGCGAATATCGCTCTGTTTTTCGGGGTATTTCCCTTTTATATCCGCATAAAATTTGCGGATGCGTTCAAAATCGGCTTCGATGTCGCCGGTGGGGGTAAACCCAAGGCTGATACCCACAACTTTTCGCCCGTAATCCACATATCCGAACGCCAACGGTACGTTTGCCGCCACGGCGATATGGTAAAAGCCGGTCTTCCAATGGTCGGTTTTTTTGCGCGTGCCCATCGGGGCAATTGTCAACCGCAATGTATCTCTTTTTTCAAACAAATCAATCATCTGCGCCACAAAGTTGGTTCGCTCACGTCGGTTAACGGGTATACCGCCGGTGGCTTTGAAGAAATAGCCCATCGGAAACCAAAAAAGGGTATCTTTGCCCAACCAGTGCAATCGCACCGGCGCCGATAGCATCATCAAAAATCCGGCAAGTAAATCCATATTCGAGGTGTGTGGCGCACCGATAACCACACATTTTTTCGGCAATGCCGGGTCAACATCCACCCGCCAACCGAAAACACCGCCCACGGCATCGGCGGCAGTTTGCAGCCAAGTTCGCCGGGGGTACAACACATTCGCATCAGTCATTTTTTACTCCATTTCATTTGCTGCTTGAATCTTAAATAGTATAGCGGAGACTGCAACAGTGCGCAAACGGGCGGGCACGCCAACCCAACGCTCAGTATGCCGGCTCAATTTCACGCTATGTGCCGGATGTGATATACTTTCTTCCGAATTTTCAAGCGGGTATTTTTATGAGCGAATTTGATTCACCCCGAAAAATCAATAGCAATACCACCGACAAGCCGCCGACAAGCCCTTTTGACGTGACAACTGCCGAGCGCGATAAAATTGTCGAAGCGCTGCTGATAAGCGAAGCGCGATTATCCGACATTTTGAACATCGTTCACGAGGCGATAATTTCGGTGGATGATAACCAAACCATTATTCTGTTCAATAGCGGCGCAGAAGCAATTTTCGGCTATACCGCCGAAGAAGTTGTCGGCAAGCCGTTGGATATACTGCTGCCCCCCCAACTCGCCGAAAAACATCGCGCCCATATTGCCGATTTCGGCGCAGAGGCGGAACGCTCGCGGCTGATGGGACAACGGCAAACCATTATGGGGCGGCGCAAAGATGGCAGCACCTTCCCCGCCGAAGCCTCAATTTCAAAGTTGGAACATCCCTACCGCTTGTACACGGTTGTGTTGCGCGACATTACCAACCGCCGGCGCGCCCAACGCGAACGGGAATATTTAATTGAGCAGTTGCGCGCGCTTGATGATGCCAGCCGCGCCATCACCGCCGAATTGTCGCTGAACCAAGTGCTGCAAACCATTGCCAATACCGCCCAATCGCTGATGAAGGTAAAAATTGCCGCGCTGGGCGTACACGATGAAGACGAATATTTTTCGCGGTTCATCACCGCCGGTATCGAGCCGGAAATTGCCGAAATGTTCGAGGCATCGGCGTATGGACGCAAGTTGTTGGGACCTCTTTTTTACAAAGGGAAACCGGTCATCATCAACAAAATACCGCCGATTATCGGCGGTACGGTTGCGCCGGTTGATATTCCGCCGATGGAAACCCTGCTGGGTGTGCCCATCGCCGCCAAAGGGAAACTCATCGGCGCGCTGTATTTGGCGGACAAGTTGAACGGTGAGCCGTTTACCCCCACCGACCGCCGCATTTTAGAGCGTCTCGCCGTGCACGCCGCCATCGCCATTAAAAACGCCGAAGCCTACGAGCAAACCCAGCGGCTGGCGGTTTTGGAAGAGCGCGAACGGTTTGCGCAAGATTTGCACGACGGCATCATTCAGTCAATTTACGCGGTGGGGTTAATGCTTGACCAAGCCAAAGCCGATATTCCCCCCAAATACAATACGGCACGCCAACAGATTGATTTAACGCTGAACAGTTTAGCCAGCGTCATTGAGGATATTCGCACCTACATTTTCGACCTGCGTCCGCAAGCCATTAAAGACGACGGGTTGACCAACCGGTTAAAAGGGCTAATTCGAGAAGTGCGTGCCAATACCCACATTCCCATTGATGCCGAATTTGACCCCGATATTTGTGAATACCTCAGTTCGGAACAGGCGACACACCTTTTTCATATTTGCCACGAAGCGCTATCGAACGCGGTGCGGCACGCCCAGCCCTCGCATATCACTGTCCAACTAAAACGGAAAGATAATATTGTTACGCTGAAAGTATCTGATGACGGCGTGGGGTTTGTGATGCCGTCAACGGTAAAACCGGGACACCGCGGGCTGGCAAATATGCGCTCGCGGGCATTTCAAACCGGGGCACGGATGGAAATTCAAAGCATTCCGAACAAAGGCACACAAGTTATTGTCACAATGAAAGGCAGACACTCGTAACGCAAAAAAAAGCGAGAGGACGCACAAACCCTCCCGCTTTTGGGTCTACCGCACCATTTCAACCTCACCGATGGTCAAATCAACGCCATCCACACGCCAGTTACCGTCTTCGCCGGCGTGTACCCAATATTTACCCCGTCCGGTGAGCGTTACCACACCTGCACCGGTCGCGCTGAAATCAATTTTACCGCCGACCACCTGCACCGACATATGCTTGCCCACAATCCGCACCGAACCGTAATATCCGCGCAAAATAACATCGCCATTTGGCAAATTAGAGCGTTTGCCGCGCCCTTCGGCGGTAATAATTTCCGCACCTTTGATGTAAATGATGCCCGCCCCGTGCCCGGTAATATCCACTTCGCCGGTCATCCGCAGGGTCGCTTTACCGGCGCCCATTGCTTTCAGCCAACCACGCCCGGTTACGGTATCGGCGTTCGCCACGGAAGCAAAAACCATCATCAACATTGACACCACACCAAACGCCAAAACTATTGTTTTCATTTTACTTCCTCCGAAAAGATTCAATCATTTGTTGATTATTCTGACCTC
>CAYPNZ010000366.1:0-3550 GCA_964411845.1 uncultured Anaerolineaceae bacterium | reverse complement strand
ACTGACCCACAAGCGCACGCTCAGCGCGTTGGGGCCCGGCGGCCTGCGCCGCGAGCGCGCCGGCTTCGAGGTGCGCGACGTGCATTATAGCCACTACGGACGCATTTGCCCCATTGAAACGCCGGAAGGTCCCAACATCGGGCTCATCGGGCGGCTGGCATCCTTCGCGCGGGTGAATGATTACGGGTTCATCGAAACCCCGTACCGTAAAGTCATCCACGAGGTGGCGGCGGATGATGTGGACGGGTTAATTTCTCGCACGTTGCAGGCGGACATCGTCAATCCCAAAACCGGAAAAGTTGTCGCCAAAGCGGGTACGCTTGTTGATGAAAAACTGGCAAAGAAAATTGTTAAATTAAATCTTGCCGAACCGGTAAAAATTGCGCCCACCGCCACCGATGAAATTCAATATCTTTCGGCGGATGACGAAGAATTGTATACCATCGCTCAGGCGAATGCCGCTATGGATGAAACCGGTAAATTCCTGACCGACCGCGTGGAGGCGCGGCAAGGGCATATTACCCGGTTGGAACCGGTGATGAATATTGATTACATTGATGTGTCGCCGAAGCAAATTGTGGGTGTCAGTGCCTCGCTCATTCCCTTCTTGGAGCATGACGATGCCAACCGCGCGTTGATGGGGTCGAATATGCAGCGGCAGGCGGTGCCGTTGCTGCGTCCAGATGCGCCCACCGTCGGCACGGGTATGGAACCGTATGCCGCGCGAGACTCCGGGCAATTGGTGCTGGCACGTCACGACGGTGAGGTGGTCAGCGTTACCGGCAAATCCATCATCATCAAAACCGATGACGGCGAATTGCACGAATATACCCTGCGCCGCTTCGCGCGCACCAACCAATCTACCTGTATTGACCAGCGCCCCATCGTTAGCAAAGGGCAGCGGGTAAAAACGGGTGATGTGCTGGCGGATTCCAGTTCCACCGAAGGGGGCGATTTGGCGCTGGGGCAAAACGTGCTGGTAGCCTTCATCAGCTGGGAGGGCGGCAACTTTGAAGATGCCATTCTCATCAGCGAGGATATGGTTCGCCACGACAAGTTTACATCCATTCATGTTGAAAAACACGAAATTGAAGCCCGCGACACCAAATTGGGTCCCGAAGAGATTACCCGCGACATTCCGAATGTCGGCGAAGAGGCGCTGAAAGATTTGGACGAAAACGGCGTCATCCGCGTGGGCGCAGAAGTGGGTCCCGGCGATATTTTGGTGGGGAAAATTACCCCCAAGGGCGAAACCGAACTGACCCCGGAAGAAAAATTGCTGCGCGCAATTTTCGGCGAAAAAGCCCGCGAGGTGAAAGATTCAAGTTTGCGCTTGCCCCACGGCGACCGCGGCATTGTGGTGGATGTGCACGAATTTTCGCGCGATGAGCATCACGATTTGTCGGCGGGCGTGGAAAAAATGGTGCGCGTGGTTGTCGCTCAAAAACGAAAATTGGGTGAAGGTGACAAAATGGCGGGTCGGCATGGTAACAAAGGCGTTATTTCAAAAATTGTTGCCATTGAAGATATGCCGTATTTGGAAGACGGCACACCCGTAGAAATAATTTTGAACCCGCTGGGTGTGCCCGCCCGTATGAACATCGGGCAAATTTTAGAAACCCATTTGGGGTATGCCGTAGACCGGATGGGTTTCCGGGCGGTAACGCCGGTGTTCGACGGCGCGCATGAAGATGAAATTGCCGCCGAATTGTCGCGCGCATGGTTGATGGATCAAGCATGGCACGCAATTACCGATGAAGCGTGGCAATGGATGGCAACCCAAGATTACGAGCCGGAAGATTTGGAAGACGAAGACGAAGTGCGGCGCTTGTACCTGATTGAAAAACTCGACGGGATGGGGTTTGATGAAGAGAAACTGCCGACCGATGAAATTTAGGGGGGCCGCGCGGCGCTGCAGGCTTGGTGGAAGGACCGCGGATAGGACCCCGACTTTTTGCTGCCGTTTGAAGGCACTCGTCGCCCGGAACAGATTGGCATCGAAGCCAGAGAAGCCGTGCGGTTGGTTTGTCTGCGTGAATGGCTGGTTCATTTGCAAGCGCGATACGCCATCGAAGCGAACCTGCGTCCCGCCCCGAAACTGAATGAACTCGACGTTTCGGCGCTGAAAGACGAAGATTTGGATGAAGTGGCACTGGCTGTTAGCCGCGAAACCAACATCCCCATTCCCACCACCGGCAAAGTCACCCTGTACAACGGCAAAACCGGCGAACCATACGATAAACCGGTGACGGTCGGCATCATTCACATGCTGAAATTGCACCACTTGGTTGAAGACAAAGTTCACGCCCGGTCTACGGGTCCGTACAGTTTGGTAACCCAGCAGCCACTCGGCGGTAAAGCCCAGTTTGGCGGGCAACGGTTCGGCGAAATGGAAGTGTGGGCGCTGGAAGCATACGGCGCGGCGTATACCCTGCAAGAAATGCTCACCGTTAAAAGCGACGATGTGACCGGACGGGTAAAAACTTACGAAGCCATTGTGCGCGGCGAGAAAATTCAAGAGCCGGGCGTGCCGGAAAGTTTCCGCGTGCTGGTAAAAGAGTTGCAATCGCTGGGGTTGGCGGTTGAAGTTATTACCGATAATGACGAACGCATCACCTTCGGCAAAGAAGAACAGAAGGAGCGTTTGCCAAAATTGGGATTGAGTCTTACAATCCCCGGTGGTGCTCGGTAAAACCGGCGCGCCGCTAAAAAATTGAATCATAATTTGACGAATGATGGCCTGAATGGTACAATTCGCATTCGTGGGTTTGAGGTGAGTGTGCTCACTGTAAGGGGTTCTTCACGGGAAAAGAATCTCTGCCCACCAAATAAGCTGCATAGCTTGTCGAGCCATCGTCATGTATTTTTGCGATGGCTCGTCTGATGCTAGTGAATCTTTGAGAATTGAGCCCTTGGCTGTATCAAAGGGCAATTTTTATCTAAACTGATGGTATAAATTGGGAGGTTCCTTTGCCGACTATCAATCAGATTATACGGAAAGGGCGCAAGCGAAAAAAGAGTCGAGTAACTGCGCCGCATTTGAGATTTACCTACAATGCTTTGAAGAATCGCCGGATTGAAGGCGATGGCTCGCCGCAGAAGCGCGGGGTGTGCACCCAAGTGCGGACTGCCTCGCCCAAAAAGCCGAATTCGGCATTGCGGAAGATTGCTCGTGTGCGTTTAACGAATGGTATCGAAGTAACGGCTTATATTCCGGGTGAAGGGCACACCTTGCAGGAGCACTCGGTGGTGTTGGTGCGCGGCGGTCGTGTAAAAGACTTGCCCGGTGTGCGCTATCACATCGTTCGCGGAGCATTGGATGCAACCGGTGTGGATGCGCGGCGGCGCGCGCGCTCGAAATATGGCGCTCGTCGTCCCAAAAAATAAGTTGGCAAAAATAAAAACCAGTTAGAATTGGAGTAATTGATGAGACGTAATCGAGCTCCTCAACGAGTAGTTGAACCGGATGTTAAATATAACAGTGAATTGGTGTCTCGCTTCATTAATAAAGTGATGCGTGGCGGGAAAAAAAGTTTGGCGACCCGTATTG
>CAYPNZ010000365.1:0-3563 GCA_964411845.1 uncultured Anaerolineaceae bacterium | reverse complement strand
CGGAAGAAACCGAATCTCCCGAAACCGAAACCGAAACAGCCGCCCCCGAACCGGAAGCGGCGGTTGAAACCCCCGCAGCCGAAGCCGAACCGGCAGCAGAAGCCGAGCCGGAAACAGCAACCGAAGTGGAAACCGTCGAAGCGGAAGTTGAACCGGCTGCACCCGAACCGGCAGCGGAAACCGCCGAACCGGTGGTGGCAGAGGCAGAGGTATCGGAGCCGGTTGCCGAACCGGCAGAACCGGAACCCCCCGCCGCACCTGCGGAAGGCGAACTCACTTCGGTGTTGGAATCGGTGGTTGCGCCGAAGAAACCGAAAAAGAACACCAAAAAACGCCTCAAAGCGATGGTGGTGGAAGACGAATCCGACCTCGATTTGGATGCGTTAATCGGTGGCAAGAAAAAACCGAAACCCAAACGCCGCGCCCCGAAATTGGACGACACCCTGCATCGCGTTACCGGCAAACGCCGCCGCAAAGGCGAAGATGACTGGGACGAACTCGACGAACTGGAATACTAATTTCGGCGGAGGTGCAGATGGCGGCAAAGAAAAAACATGTTCCGCAGCGCACCTGCATTGCATGCCGGCAGGTAAAAAGTAAACGCGAGTTGGTGCGCGTAGTGCGCACCCCCCAACGGCAAGTGGTGGTTGACCCCACCGGCAAAGCCGCGGGCAGAGGCGCGTATTTGTGCAACACCCGTCAATGTTGGCAAACCGCGTTGCAGCGGGGCGCACTGGCGCGGGCACTGAAAACTGAAATTTTGGAAGAAGATTTGGCGGCATTAAAAGAATATGTCGCCATGCTTCAGTCGTAAAATGATGAATATGACCATATCACGGTTAAGCCGAGGGCAAAATGAAACAGCGTCACACGCGAAATAAAAGGGGCGAGCAATGATACTGTGACGTGATGCCAAATCGAATAGCCCCGCCGGTTTCCCCTCTGCTTGGCTGTGTTCATCAAAACAATTTACCATAATGCCGAAAAATTTCGGCGTTGTGAAATGTGTGGAAAGAGTGAACTATGACAGCAGAACTGCAAACGGTAGAAATCCCCCCCCAATTGACAGTCCGAGAGCTCGCCGAGACTCTGGGCGTCAGCCCCATTGCCGTTATTAAAGAATTGATGAATAACGGCATTATGGCATCCATTAACCAAGCCATAGATTTTGATACCGCCGCCATCGTTGGCGAAGAAATGGGCTTTGAAATTATCCCCCTGCGCGAAGAAGAACCCGAACCCGCCGCAGAGTTGGAAAAAGCCGTCTCTCTGCGTCATCAATTCATCGAAAATGAAGACCCCGCCAACCTTGAACCCCGTCCGCCGGTGGTAACCATTTTGGGGCACGTTGACCACGGCAAAACCACCCTGCTCGATACCATCCGCAATACAAATGTTGTCAGCGGCGAAGCGGGCGGCATCACCCAGCATATCGGCTCATATCAGGTAACGGTAGACGGTCATCTCATTACCTTCCTTGATACACCCGGTCACGCGGCATTCACCGCTATGCGTGCTCGCGGTGCCATGGTCACCGATTTGGTGATTTTAATTGTCGCCGCCGATGACGGCGTGATGCCCCAAACCAAAGAAGCCATCGGACACGCTCGCGCCGCCGGTGTACCCATTATTGTTGCCATCAACAAAATTGACAAAGCCAACGCCAGTGTCGAAAAAGTGAAACAAGATTTGGCGAACGAAGGGCTCGTTCCCGACGATTGGGGCGGCGATACCGTGTGCGTCCCCATTTCCGCGCTGAACAATATCGGCATTGATGACCTGCTGGAAAATATTCTGCTGGCGGTGGAAGTGGCAGAATTAAAAGCCAACCCCAACCGTCCGGCGCAAGGCACTGTCATCGAAGGCAAACTCGATGAAAAACGCGGCGTGGTGGCAAACCTGCTGGTGCAAAACGGAACCCTGAAACAGGGGGATGTTATTGTCATCGGGGCACAATACGGTCGCGTGCGGGCAATGTTCAACGACCGCGGGCAAAAAATCAAAACGGCGGGTCCCTCGATGCCGGTTTCTATTTTGGGAATGTCTCGCGTGCCGGAAGCCGGCGAGATTTTCGAGGTGGTCAAAAACAAAAAAGCCGCCGAAGCAATGGTTGCGGAACGCCAACAGGAACTTGAATCGGCAAAAACGCATGCACGCGCCCCCATGAGTTTGGAAGACTTTTTAACCCGTTTAGAGGGCGAAGAAGTTAAAGAACTTAACCTTATTGTTAAAGCCGATGTTAACGGGTCGCTAGACCCCATCATCAACTCGTTGAAAACGCTGGGCGACGAACAGCACAAAGTACACGTTGTTTTGAAAGGCACGGGCAACATCTCTGAATCGGATGTAATGCTGGCGGTGGCATCCAACGCCATTGTGGTGGGTTTTAACATTAGCGTGGACGAAGCCGCCCGCCGTATCGCCGAAGTGGAAAAAGTGGAAATTCGACTGTACCGCGTCATCTATAAACTCATCGAAGATATTGATTTGGCGCTGAAAGGGTTGTACGAACCGGTTTACGAAGACCGCGTCATCGGTCATGCCGAAGTGCGCGCCACCTTCCGCGTGGGCAAACGCATTGTTGCCGGGTCGTATATCACCGCGGGGAAATTCACCCGTCATGCGCAGGTGCGGGTGGTGCGCGACCGCGAGTTAATTTACACCGGCGAAATTGCTTCGCTGAAACGCTTTACGGAAGATGTGGAAGAAGTTGCCACCGGTTACGAATGCGGCATCAGCGTGGAAGGTTTTAACGATTTCAAAGTCGGTGATATTTTGGAAGCGTTCGTGCGCGAGCAGGTAAACTAAACTATGGCAAGCAGACGACAGCAGCGCGTGGCTGAACTTTTGCATCAGGAAATCAGCATCCTGCTTGAATTTCATACCCAAGACCCGCGCATCGGGTTTGTTACCGTCACCGAGGTGGAAGTTACCCCGGATTTGAAAGACGCAACGGTGTTCATCACCGTGTTGACCGATGACGAGCGCGAAACGCTGGTAGGGTTGGCTAGCGCCACTTCTTTTTTCCGGCGAGAATTGGCGCGCAAGTTAAAATTGCGCTATACGCCAACCCTTACGTTTAAAATTGACCCTTCTGTTGCCTACGGGCAAAAAATCGAATCGTTGCTGGCGGAAATTGATATTCCCCCCGCCGATGATGCGCCCGCCGCCGATGACCAATAATCCGCCCACCGGAATTTTGAATATCAACAAACCCGCCGGACTCACATCGCACGATGTGGTGCAGCGGGTGCGGCGTATTTTGGGCACGAAAAAGGTGGGGCACACCGGCACGCTCGACCCGCTGGCAACCGGCGTGCTGCTGGTGGCGGTGGGGCAAGCCACGCGGTTGATTGAATACCTCACCCCCGGCGAAAAAACATACCGCGCTGCGTTTGTGCTCGGCATCGAAACCGATACTTTCGACCGCGAAGGCAAAATTGTTGCCACCCGCAACCCGGCAGCGGTAACACGCGCCGCCCTGCAACAAGCCATTTCTCAATTTATCGGCGACATCCAACAGGTGCCGCCCGTTTTTTCTGCATTAAAACAAGACGGTGTGC
>CAYPNZ010000364.1:0-3578 GCA_964411845.1 uncultured Anaerolineaceae bacterium | reverse complement strand
TGACAATGGCTTTTCCCCCCATCCCCCCTGTATCCCCCCTTCCCCGCCGGGGAAGCAACTGTGATAAAAGGGATGTGAGGGCAAGCATAATCTGCGTAAGTTATGTTAGGTTGTAATCGGTTGTGGCAGTGGTGGCTGCCATTTTTGACCGGTTTTAAGCATTGCATTTAAGATGGTCAGTAATTTGCGCATACTGGCCACTAAGGCAACTTTTTTCTTTTTGCCACGCGCAAGGAGACGCTGATAGAACGTTCGAATAATAACATTATGTCGTGTGGCAGATAGCGCCGCCATATACAATGCGTTGCGCACGTTACCGCGCCCGCCCCAAATATGACGGCTGCCGTGATATTGTCCGCTATCGTGGTTAAATGGCGCCAGTCCCACTAAGGCGGCAATCTCCTTACGATTCAATTTGCCCAATTCGGGCAAATCGGTTAATAAAGTTACGATGGTAACTTGCCCGACGCCGGGGACGCTGCGCATAATGTCTGCTTTGGCAGAGAGTTCCGGCGAAGTTTTCAGGCGTTGCTCGAAATCATCGTCAATGTCGTTTAACTCGGCGGTCAGCCAGTCGATGTGACGCTGAATTTGCCGGCGGATATGTGGGTCAGGCGTGGATGCCAAATGGTTTCGCTCGATGGCTCGCATTTTAACCAGTTGCCGTCGTCGTGTCAGTTGAGCGGCTAGTTGACGCTCATCCTCACCGGGCGGCTGATAAAATGCCGGTTTCATCGCTTCGCCGAAATGTGCCAGACACAACGCGTCAATACGGTCTGTTTTGGCGAGTTGTCCGGTGGCTTTGGCAAAATCACGGGCACGTTTGGGATTGATAACCGCCACCGGCAGTTTAGCCAGTGCCAATTCGATGGCGACGGCACGCTCCAACCCGCCGCTGGCTTCAATGGTAATATATTGGGGCGCCAATTTGGTAAGTTGTTTGATTAGTTTTTTGATGCCGGCTTCGTCATTGGGCACATACCAAACGTTCCCGTCCGGGCGGCTGGCGACATCAAGTCGTTTTTTACTAACATCAATACCGACAAATACGTTACTCATTTCACCATGCTCCTTGTGTGGTCTGTTGTAGTCCTGACCTTGTGGACGCGGGCTCAACGGGTGGCCCCGGCAACTGTTCAGGCTAAACGGGTGATGATGCGACGACCTTCGCTTCCCAACGGTCTTGGTGTACCTAAGGGGGGACGGTCTGCCGCATCCTTACCCTTATTCTACCACATCCCTATCGTACAAGGGGGGATACAGGGGGGATGGGGGAAAACCCAAAATTCGAGGTTTTCTCCAAAAATACCATAATTTTGATTTTGTCAAATTCTCGACTGCGTAACATCAGTTATGGATTCCGGATAATTTCCTCCGGAAATTTCCGGAATGACAAAAACTCCGAATTGAGGTTATTTTAACCTGAATTCGGCTAATTTTCCAGCGCCCATAAATCTTCCGGTGATTCACGGCGGCGCACCAACCGAACCGTATTGCCATCCAGCAAAACTTCTGCCGGGCGCGGATGGCTATTGTAATTTGATGCCATCACCATACCATAAGCGCCTGCATCGAGCAACATCAATATATCGCCGGGCTGGACGGGTGGCAGCAATCTGTCCTGCGCCAAAAAATCGGTGGATTCGCACACGGGACCCACCACATCGCACAAAATCGGCGTAACGCCGGCGGCAGGCGGCTTTAACGGCTCGATGCGGTGCTGACCGCCGTACAGCGCCGGACGAATTATGGTGTGCATTCCCGCATCGGTAACGATGAACGTTTTTCGCCCCGATTTTTTGACGTATTGCACGGTCATCAGCAAAATGCCCGCCGGGGCAACCAGCCAGCGACCCGGCTCGAAAACAAGTTCCAGCGATTGCCCGGCAAATATCGGTTTCAGCGCCGCCGCCAAATCGGGCAGCGACAGCGCGGCTTCGCCCTGATAACTGATGCCGAATCCGCCGCCCATATCGAAACGGCGCACCGTCCACCCTTCGGCGCGGCGCGCGGCAATAAAATCAAGCCCTTTCCGAGCGGCTTCGACGTATGGTGAAACTTGCTGCACCTGCGAGCCGATGTGCAGGTGGATGCCCTCGATGGTAATGGCGGGATGGTTGCCGAATTGCCGCCATAACTCGGCGGCGGTATCGAAATCTATGCCGAATTTGTTTTCGGCGTGCCCGGTGGTGATAAATTTGTGGGTGTGAGCATCCACGTTGGGGTTGAGACGCAGTATCACCCGCGCCGGTTGCCGCATTTCCGCCGCCAACTCGGCGATGCGCTGCAATTCGCCCGCCGATTCGACCGTGAAATAACCGATGTTCGCCGCCAGCGCCCGCCGAATTTCCGGCACGGTTTTACCCACGCCGGCAAAACTGACATCG
Source organism: uncultured Anaerolineaceae bacterium (assembly GCA_964411845.1). Classification (GTDB taxonomy): domain Bacteria; phylum Chloroflexota; class Anaerolineae; order 4572-78; family 4572-78; genus JANTHQ01. Next base: position 1,191 of record CAYPNZ010000364.1, on the reverse strand, counting down.
GCAACGGGAATACCGGCGGCTTGCAACCGCGCCAATTCGCCGCCGGAAACCACATCGAACCCGAAGCCGAGCGACCGGATAAGTTGCAAAACGGCGCGGTTGCTGTTGGCTTTTACGCTGAAATGAATGTGCGGGTTCAGCGGGGCGAGCGCGTTTTTCAGCGCGGCTGCCCGTTGGCGAATGACATCGGCGCGGTAAACATATAACGGTGTGCCAAAATCGGCGGCGGTGCGCGAAAGTTGGTCAAGATTCAAATGTGCGGTAGTGTTCATTGGTTTTTATCTCAAAATTGCACGCGGCAGGTTATTCATACCCTTTGTTTCGCCGACCGAGTGCGCGGTCAATCTGCCGCCGAGACTCTTTTTCTTTCAGCGCGGCACGTTTATCGTACTGTTTTTTACCCACAGCCAGCCCCAATTCAACTTTGGCGCGGTTGTTTTTCAGGTAAACTTTCAGCGGGATGAGCGTTAAACCTTTTTCGCGCAGTTTGCCGATGAGCCGGTTGATTTCGCGGCGGTGTAACAGCAATTTTCGGGTGCGGCGCGGTTCGTGGTTTTCTCGATTTGCCTGATGGTACGGCGCAATGTGCACGTTCATCAGCCAGATTTCATCATCCTGAATGGCGGCATACCCGTCGCGCAGACTGATTTGCCCGGCACGGATGCTTTTGATTTCACTGCCGGTCAGCACAATACCGGCTTCAAAAGTATCCAGAATGTGATAATCGTGATAGGCTTTGCGGTTGGTCGCAACAATTTTAATGCCTGATGGTTTCATCGTCAGTTCGAGTGTTTCAGTTCCGGGCAGGGAACAAACACCGCCTCGCTTTTGCCCTGCAAAAATTCCACAGCGCGGTCAAGTTGGGGGTCGCGCCCTTCCACAAAATCTTCTTGCGTCAATTCGACCACAATGTCGGGCACGATGCCCGTTTTGTCAATCGAGTTGCCATCCGGGGTGAGCCATTCGGCGATGGTTACGCGCAATTGTGAACCGTCGCTGAGGGTGTGCGGCAATTGCACCGTGCCTTTGCCGAAAGACTGCTCGCCGATGATGGTGGCTCTGCCGAGGTCTTTCATCGCCCCGGCGACAATTTCGCTGGCGCTGGCGCTGCCACGATTGACCAGCACCACCAGCGGCAAATCGGTGGCGGGATGGATGCCTTGCGCCCGATAAATTTGGTCTTGCGCCTCA
>CAYPNZ010000363.1:0-3579 GCA_964411845.1 uncultured Anaerolineaceae bacterium | reverse complement strand
CAAAGCCCGCACCGACGGGTTGCCAAACCGGAAGAGGTGGCGCACACGGTGCTATTTTTGGCGGCGGACGGCTCGGAGTGGCTGACGGGCGGTGTGGTGGATGTGAACGGCGCATCGTATTTGCGGTAAAATACAATTTGCATTGTATCTGTTTAGCCACAGGTTAAATGGAACGCAGATGCCGCAGATTGCACAGATTCCCACGGATTTTTGGGGACTATTTAAAAATCTGCACAGATTCCTGCAATCCGTGTTAATCTGCGTTCTATTCCCCATTCATATGAACAGTCACCCTGCATTTTTAATTTTGCGTTTTGCACTTTCCGCTCCCCCGCAGGTATAATTTCATCCTGAAAATATGGAACGATGTTGTGGATTGATTCGTCATAACGGTGAGTCAATCCATATTTTTATGACGGGTGAAAACGTAACCCATAATTCTCACGTATTACATTTCACGAAAGAACTTTATGCCGGCAGATACGCCAAACACCGAACCGAACAACCCCAAACCACCCGAGTGGCTGCAAGATATTCTCAACGGGTTGGAAAAACCCGCCGAAACTCCCAACCCCCGCGACGACGACACCCAGCCGACGCGCGTGGTGCGTCGCCCGGCGCTGCCGCCGGATGAGCAGCCCACCGTGCTGAGTTACCGCCCGCCGCAATTTTCCGACGAGCCGTCATATCCCCAGCCTCCCGCCGATTGGCAGCCTGCCGGACAGCCCCCCGCGCCACCATCCCCACCGGATGAAACCATCATCGCCCCGCAATTTGATGCAGCAGAGCCGCCGTCATCGCGCTGGGGTTGTTTGTGGCGCACGATAATTGTTGCCGTCATCGGTGCGTTTGTGCTGCTGGTACTCGCAGCCAGTCTCAGTCTGCTGGGATATGCCTATTTGGCGCAGCAATTGCCTTCGCCGGAAGCATTGAAAGCCCGGCAGTATAAATTTCGCACCACCTCCATTTACGACCGCAACGGTAATTTATTGTGGGAAATTAACGACCCGAATTTCGGGCGGCGCACCGATGTGCCGCTATACGATATTTCCCCCGACCTGCGCAAAGCGACCATCGCCACGGAAGACCGCAATTTTTACCTGAATGTCGGCGTTGACCCCATCGCCGTGGCACGCGCCATCTACTATAACGTCACCGAAGGAAGCATCGTTTCCGGCGCCAGCACCATCACCCAGCAATTGGCGCGAAACGTGCTGCTGCCGCCCGACGAACGCACCGAGCAATCGCTGAAACGGAAGGTGAAAGAAGCGGTGCTGGCGGTGGAACTCAACCGGCAATACAGCAAAAACGAGATTTTGGAAACTTATTTGAATCAAATTTATTATGGCAACCGCGCCTACGGCATCGAAGCCGCCAGCGAAACGTATTTCGGCAAACACGCCCGCGACCTGACGCTGGCAGAAGCGGCAATGCTGGCAGGATTGCCGCAAAGCCCCGCCGTGTACGACCCGTACACCAACCCCGACGGGGCGAAAGCGCGCCAGCGGGTGGTGTTGGATTTGATGGTGGAAGCGGGCGACATTACCCCCGCCGAAGCCGATGCCGCCTTTGCAGAAAACCTGAATTTCCGCGACCAAAATCTTTCGATGGCAGCGCCGCATTTTGTCACATACGTGCGCCAAGAGTTGGAACGCTTTTACCCCGCCGACCTGATTTATCAAGCCGGATTGCGCGTGGAAACCACTCTCGACCAGCGGCTGCAATCCATCGCCGAAGAAGAAGTCGCCAACCAAATTGATGCGCTGGCGGGCAAAAATGTCACCAACGGCGCGCTGGTTGCCGTCGACCCGAAAACCGGTCAGATTTTGGCAATGGTCGGCAGCAAAGATTTTCGGGATGAAAGCATATCCGGGCAGGTAAATATGGCAATCACCCCGCGCCAGCCCGGTTCATCCATCAAACCGGTGGTATATTTGGCGGCGTTTGAAAAAGGCTGGACACCCGCCACCCTGATTATGGACGTGCCGGTGGAATATCCCGACGGCGCAGGCGGGGTATACAAACCCACCAATTACGATTTGAAATTCCACGGACCGGTAACCGTGCGCACCGCGCTGGCAAATTCATACAACATTCCCGCCGTGAAGGCGCTGGAATTCGTCGGCATCGATTCGATGAAAGAAATGGCGCGGCGGCTGGGCATTACCACCCTCACCCGCAACGATTACGGGCTGGCGCTGGCGCTCGGTGCGGGCGAAGTGCCGCTGCTGCAAATGGTCGGCGCATATCAGGCAATTGACAATCAGGGTATCGCCATTAAACCGTATGCCATCGCCCGCGTGCTCGATGCGCAGGGGCGCGACATCACCCCGCCGCACGCCGAACCGCGCCGCGCCATCCGCGCCGACCACGCCTATTTGATGACCAACATTCTGGCAGACAATCAAGCCCGCACGCCCACTTTCGGACCGAACAGCGCGCTGGTGCTATCGCGTCCGGCTGCCGCCAAAACCGGCACCACCAACGATTTTCGGGATAACTGGGTACTCGGCTACACCCCCGATATTGTCGCCGGGGTGTGGGTGGGCAACGCCGACAACTCGCCGATGGTGGGCACCACCGGTTTAAGCGGCGCGGGTCCCATTTGGCACAATTTTATGGAACGCGCTCACGAAGGGCTGCCCGTGCGCGATTTTGTCCGCCCGGAAAATATTGTGGAAATAGAAGTATGCGCCGATTCGGGCACAATTCCCAGCGAAGCCTGTCCCCAACGCCGCACCGAAATTTTCGCCGCCGACCAACCGCCGCTGGGACCCGAACACGACATCAACCAACTGATTGACATTGATTTGAACACCGGTTTACGCGCCAACGAATATTGCCGCGCCAATGTGGAAACACGCTACTACCGCGTGTTTCCGCCCGACGGCAAACAATGGGCGCTGGAACACGGCATCGAACAGCCGCCGGATGCCTATTGTCCCTCAACCGCCATTGATGCGCGTATCACATCCCCCGCCGACGGGGCAACCGTGCAGGGCATTGTGCCCGTCGAAGGGCACGCCGTTGCCGCCAACTTTTCGCACTACCGGCTCGATTACGGGGTCGGCACGGGACCGGAAGCCTTCGGTGAGTTGACCGGCGACGTGAATCAACTGGTGGAAGGGGGCTTGCTCGGCACGTTCGATTCCACCCAATACCCCAACGGCGCATACACCATCCGGCTGATGGTGTTCGACCGCACCGGCGGCGCGCTGGAAGCTCGCGTGCGCATTTTGGTGGACAATCCGCCCACGCCCACCCCCACCGCTACCGCCACCGAAACGCCTACCCCCACCCCAACCATTACCCCGTCGCCCACTCTGACACCCACCGCTACCCCCACCCTCACCCCCACGGCGACCGTTACCCCCACACCGACATTTGTCGTGCCCACCGCCGTCATCACCTTTACCGTCACCCCCGCCCCCACCGGCACGCCGACGCCCGTCCCCAGCGACACGCCGACACCGGTTATTTCCCCCACCGCCACCGGGTTACCCACTCAACTGCCCACGGCTACCCCGTGATTCGTGATTCGTGATTCGTGATTCGTGATTCGTGATTCGTGATTCGTGA
>CAYPNZ010000362.1:0-3580 GCA_964411845.1 uncultured Anaerolineaceae bacterium | reverse complement strand
GCCATTTTGGAAAGTTTGCCCACCATCGTGGAGATGGTCACCCGCGTCAGTTTCAGCCGGCGTGCCTGTTTCAGGGCGTAATCCAGATGGTCACCCACCTGCAAAAATGCCATTTCGGGCAGACGGGGATATTGCGCCCGGGCGTATGTTTCGCTGCGGTTGCCGGTGGTGAAAACCACGTGCGTCGCGCCGTTTGCCACCGCAACTTTCATTTCCACATAAATGCTGGCGCGGTATGCCGAAACGGAATACGGTTTGACGATACCGGTGGTTCCCAAAATGGAAATGCCGCCCAGAATGCCCAACCGGGGATTATAAGTTTCGGCGGCGATTTTTTCGCCGTGGGGCACACTGATGGTGATTTTCACCCCCCGCGCCGCCAACCGATGCCCCGCTTCGGCGCGGACGGCGGCGGCAATCATCCGCCGGGGCACGGGGTTGATGGCAGGCTCGCCGACCGGCACGGGCAAGCCCGGTTTGGTGACGGTTCCCACCCCGTTGCCGCCGACGATGACAATTCCGGGCGTGGAGAGCCATTCGGCGGTGGCTTGAATTTCCGCGCCGTGGGTCACATCGGGGTCGTCGCCCGCATCTTTGATGACCCCGCAGCGCACACGCCCATCGTCTAAAAACTCACAGCGCGCCATCCGGAAAACAACATTTTTGCGAGCGGGCAAATCAATTGTCACCGCCGGAACCGGTTTGCCGGAAACCAGCGCCCGCACGGCGGCAGCGGTGGCGGCGGTGGCGCACGCCCCGGTGGTGTATCCTTCGCGCAGATTTTCGCGGTGCCAAGCGGCATCACTGTGAACTTTTTTCGCTCGATTGCCCATCAATTCGCTCATTGTTCAATGGTAACTGCTTAGTTACACAGAGATTCACAGAGAAAACGCAGAGATTCACAGAGAAAAACATGCATCATTATAAAAACTCTGTGAACGCCGGGTAAACTCAGTGTTCCTCTGTGTTCCAAGGCAACTGCCGAGTAGATACGTTAAATGTTGAGGGTCAACCGCAGCAGGGCGTTCATAATTGCGGCGGCGACGGTTGACCCGCCTTTTCTGCCCGTCACGGTGATGTACGGCACGTCCAGCGTTTGCAATGCCGCTTTCGACTCGGCGGCGTTGACGAATCCCACCGGCACACCGACCACCAGCGCGGGGCGTACCCCTTCTTCCCGCACCAACCGAATCACTTCCAGCAGGGCGGTGGGCGCGTTGCCGATAGCCACAATGCTCCCGTGAATTTTATCGGCATTGTGGCGCATTGCGATGGTGGAGCGGGTGGTACCGGCGGCGCGCGCCATTTCCGCCACCACCGGATTGCCGATGTCGCAGATTTTTCGCCCGCCGAGTTTGTCCAGCAGCGTTTGGCTGATACCGACTTCCACCATGCGCACATCGGTGATGACGGTACATCCCCGTTGCAGGGTGCGAACACCCGCCGCCACCGCGCCGGGCGAAAATCGGAGCAGGTGCAGAAAATCAAAATCCGCCGAAGCGTGGATGACGCGCACGGCAACGGTCAATTCGTCCGGTGAAAGATTGTGCTCGCCCAACTCGGCGCGGATGATGCGGAAACTTTCTTTTTCGATGGGATGTTGGGTTATCATTGGCTGTCTCCCCCCAAATTGTATTTTCCGGCATAGCCGCGCGGGGTGACCATTTTGCCGTTGTGCACGAAGGTTCGCCGGTTGCCGACGATGATGATGGTGACCATATTCACCTCGGCGGCGGGCAATGCCGACAGGGGGATAATTTCCACCGCCTGTTTTTCCCGATAGGCGGCGCGCACCACCCCGACGGGCGTTTCCGGCGGCAGCCGGCGCGCCAGAATTTCGCAAGTCAATTCAAAGGGCTTCACCCGCTGTTTCCCTTTGGGATTGTACAGACACAGGATGAATCCCGCGCTCGCCGCCGCTTCCACCCGCCGCAAAATATCGTCGCGGGGAACCAGTTGGTTGCTCAAACTGATGGCGGCGAAATCGGTCATCAACGGCGCGCCCAACAGCGCCGCCGCCGCATTCAACGCGGAAATGCCGGGAATGACCTCAACCTCCACCGCGTCATCGCCGCGTTGGCGCAAAACTTCATACACCAGCCCCGCCATACCGTACACCCCGGCATCGCCGCCGGAAACCAACGCGACTTTTTGCCCGGCAAGCGCAAAATCCACCGCCTGATTGACGCGCTGCACTTCCTGCCGCATGCCGGTTGCCCGTCGCGGGGTGTCGGGGGCGATATTTTCCAGCAAGCGCAAATAGGTTTTGTAGCCGATGATGATGTCGGCGCGTTCAATGGCGCGGCGCGCGGCGGGGGTGATGTGCGCTTCCGCGCCGGGTCCGATGCCGATGACGGTGATGCTCATTCGCTTTTCTCCGAAACGGCGGCTTCGGCAAAAGTTGCCATATCGTTGAGGGCACGCACCGCCGCTTCGACCAAAAATGCCGCCAACGCTGCGCCGGTTCCTTCGCCCAGCCGGAAACGCAAATCGAGCAGCGGGGTCAGTCCCAGATGTGCCAGCATGGCGCGGTGTCCGACTTCCACCGAATTGTGTCCGCTGAACATATAATTTTTGGCGGCGGGGGACAATCCGGCGGCGATGAGCGCCCCGGCGGTGGAGATGAACCCATCCACAATGACCGGGATGCGGTGTGCGGCAGCGCCCAGAATCAGCCCGGCAATGCCGCCGATTTCAAACCCGCCCACTTTTGCCAGCACGCCAAGCGGGTCGGCGGGGTCGGGGCGATTTGCCGCCAATGCCCGCTCAATCACGGCGATTTTCCGCTGCAAGCCGTCATCATCAATGCCCGTGCCGCGCCCGGTCACATCAGCCGGGGACATGCCGGTGAATGTGGCGGCAATCGCTGCCGACGGGGTAGTGTTGCCGATGCCCATATCGCCGGTGATGAGCAGATTCAGCCCGTCCGTTGCCAGTAGATGCTCGACCACTGCGATGCCCGTTTCAACGGCTTGCCGCGCCTGCTCGCGCGACATTGCCGCGCCCACCGCGATATTCCGGGTGCCGGGGGCTATTTTCCGGTCGAGAAAATTGGGGGCGTCGCTTTCAACGGGCGCAGCGATGCCCATATCAACCACCGTCACTTTTGCGCCGACGTGCCGCGCCAGCGCGTTGATGGCTGCGCCGCCGTTCAAAAAATTGTAGACCATCTGCGGGGTCACTTCGGCGGGGAAGGCGCTGACACCCTCGGCGGTCACGCCGTGGTCGCCCGCCATCACCACCACGTGTTTTTTGTCGAGCGGCGGGTCGAGTTTGCCGGTGATACCCGCTATCCGAACGGACACATCTTCCAGCAAGCCCAAACTTCCGGCGGGCTTGGTCAGTTGCGCTTGGCGCTCGGCGGCTTGCGCCATCGCGGTTTCATCCGGTGCAGAAATAGATTGAATGGTGTTTTCAAGAATGGTCATTGAGTTCCTCCTGTTCATAGTTTCAAAGTTGCCGGGTGACAAGGGTTAAAATTAAACCACAGAGCACCGGAGGCACAGAGAAAAATAAGGCTTGAGAGCCAAAAATTCGAGGGCACATACAAATTCCCCGATGAATTTAATCTTTTTCTCAA
>CAYPNZ010000361.1:0-3607 GCA_964411845.1 uncultured Anaerolineaceae bacterium | reverse complement strand
AACACCGGCAGCGAGCAGTAATGTCATCAGCGCTACCACGGCGATTGAAACGAATTTCTGCGTTTTCATAATATCCCCCCGGGGGCGTTAAACCTCATCTCGGCGGCGTTTTTGGTTGATGAATGCGCCGGCAAGTAATAGCGCCAAAATGCCTGCGCTTGCACCACCGGCGATGACGCCCCAGTTCGATTTGGCGGTTTGAGTGCCGCCCGTTTCCGGCAGGGCGGTATTGGTAACGGTTGCATCTACCGGAATCAATTCCACGGCATCAAGGTCGTAATTGCCTTCGCCGGCGCTTGCCCATTTTTTCCACGCGCGGAAGAAAAGGGTTACACTGCTGCCGGTGGCGGTGAAGGTGGTTACTTCGGTGTGCATAATGTATGCCGTGCCGTTGGCGGGCGCGGTGCGCGGTTCTTCATCCCATGGCAGTTCAACCCAGTTGGAAACGGCTTGCCAATCGGTGTTGCCGGTTTGGTCAACGGCGTATTGCATTCGGTAGCCCCAGCCGGAGTCGTTCACGTTCCCTTCGGTGGAACGGACTAACCCTTGGAAACTGAGCCGGTATGCTTGCCCGGGTTGCACGGTGACAGTTTGGTAAATGCCGGCATAGGTGTCGGTGGCAGTGGAATCAATCAATTCGATGAGTTGGGCATGCTCGCCGTCGGCAACCACCAAATTCCAGGTGTCATCGTAAAAACCGGGGTCAACATTGCCGCTGGCAAAGTGTTCCCAGTTGTTGGCAACGCCCAGCCCGGTGACGAACCCGTCTTCAAAACTGCCGTTTTGGACGAGGTTGGTGGGGCTTTGTGCCAACGCGGGCAGTGCCAGCATTGCCAAAACCAGTGTCGCCAAAATTGTTGTGCCGATTAACGTCTTTTTCATTTTGTCCCCCTTCGTGGCTCTGAAAACGTTATGTCACTTTTAATTGTACGATAAAAATAGCAACTCGTCAACCTGCGCGAGTTAGTTTAACATAATGTAAACGCCGCGTCACGGTTGGTGAATGCGACAAAATTGCGAACCGGGCAGCGCCTTGTTTTTGCAACGATGCCCGCGTTTGGTGGTGGCTTGACAGCGGTGGTCGGCGGGGGTTTGGCGGCGGGTGGTATCGCGTTTTGCCAGTTCCACCAATTTCATCAATGCGGCAAACTCATCGTGAAAGGCATCGGTAATCCGTTCCGGGTCGGGAACCAGTGCCGCATCGGTTGCCACGCCGAGCCGCACTTCGCCGGCGTAACTGAGAATGCTGATACCCAAACCAAGCCGCCCCGCTTGCGGAACCCAGAACATCACGCTGCGCATCGGTACGCCCGCCAAATAGCGGCGTTCGCGCGGACCGGGCACGTTGGTCATTACGGCGGTGGCTTTGGCTTGCAGCATATCAATGACAATTTTGCGGATTTCGGCGGGTGACAGTCCGATTGCGCCCAAAATGCCAAAGGCGATAACCGCTTCCGTGCTTCCTTTCAGCGCGTCCATCCGTTTTTTCAATTCATACAGCCGGTCAATCGGGTCGGCAATACCCACCGGCAGCGACAGAAACACCAGCCCGAACCGGTTGCCCAGTTCCGGCTCGTCTTCCAGCGGGCGTAAATTTACGGGGATGACCGCGCGGAAATTCAGCCCGTCGGTATCTTCGCCCCGTTCTTCCATATAGCGGCGCAGTGCGCCGGTCATCGCCGTTAGCAGCACATCGTTTACCGTGCCGCCCGTCACTTTGCCGATGGCTTTTACATTTGCCAGCGGCACCGGTTTCGACCATGCCGCCCGTTTGGCAACCCCCAGGCTTCCTTTAAAAATGGTGGGCGGGTCGGGCAATCGCAAAAAAAGCCGTCCGGCGCTGGCGGCGCTGTCTGCGCCGAGTTGTGCCAAATCTGTCAGTTTCGAGCGGTCTGCCAGCACGTCCAGCCCTTCGCTGACCAGTTTGCCCGTCAGTTTGGTGGATGTTTTTGCCAGCGAAAAAGCGGTATTCACCAGCGATGCCAGCCGTCCGCGCCGGGCATGGCCGGTGTCGTCAAATTCCGGCTCGGGGGCATCCGGCGAATCGTCCGTCAGCGATAGCAGAATGTATGCCAGCGCAATGCCATCGGCGATGGCGTGATGCAATTTTGCCAGCACCACACATCCCTCGCCGTAATTTTCGATGAGATACAGATGCCACAGCGGGCGATTGTAATCTACCGGCGTGCTCATCAAATCGCTCACCAAATCTTGCAGCGCCGTTTGGTTGTGCGGGGCGGGCAGGGCGATGCGATGCACGTGAGCATCCAAATTGAAAGTGGGGTCTTTTTCCCAATACGGTTTGCCGAAACGGCTTTTGGGCTGCACCACCCGCATCGAAAAACGGTCGAACCGCAGCAAACGGTGGGCGACAGTCTCTTTCAACCGGTCGAAATCAATCGGCTGGTCGAACATCAGCACGCCGGTGACCATCATCAAATTGGTAGGGTCTTCCATGCTGAGCCAAGCCGCGTCAACATTTGAAAGATACTTTTTTCCCGAAAATATCGCCATTGATTCTTCCTTTTGCCTCCGTGGGTCGAACGGTTATAATTTAGCCAGTAATTTTGCCATTTTGGGGATGAGAAACCAGCGCAGCGTGCCGTCACCCGGTACCAGCCGCCCCCAATCGGCGCGATGTACCTCAAAACAGAGCAAGCCCGCGGTGGGAATTTTGAAATTCTCCGCGGCGGATTGACCGAGCGCGGCGGCGATGGCTTCCATTGCCGGATTGTGTCCCACCAGCAGCGGGCGGGTAATATCGGGCGACAAGCCGCGCAACACAGCGAAAAAAGCGGGCGCATCGCCAGGGTACAGGCGGTCATCCAATTGCACCGCGCCGTTGAAACGGATGGTATCGGCAACCAGTTGCGCGGTTTGGCGCGCTCGCAGCGCCGGCGAGGCGATGATGGCATCGGGCATCCATTTGGCGGCAGATAATACCCGCGCTATCCGCGGGGCGTCGCGCCGCCCGCGTGCCGCCAGCGGACGGTCGGCATCTGTCAGCATCGGGTCATCCCACGCCGATTTCGCGTGTCTCAATAGCAAAATGGTTTTCATATTCATTATTATATCGCATTTGCCGCAGTTTGTCATTACGAATAGCAAGCGGAAAAACGGAGGAAGCATGTCCAGAATTGATAACCGTGCCAATGATGAATTACGTCCCGTCACATTCACCCCGAATTTTACCATGCATGCCGAAGGAAGCGTGCTGGTTGCCACCGGCAACACCCGGGTGCTGTGTACCGCATCCGTTGAAGAAAGTGTGCCGCGCTGGAAAGAGGGGGCGGGCGGCGGATGGCTCACCGCGGAATACGGTATGCTGCCGCGTTCCACCAACACTCGCATCGGGCGGCGGCGGGCGATGGAAAGCGGGCGCACCAAAGAAATCCAGCGGCTCATCGGGCGGAGTTTGCGCGCCGCCTTCAATTTGGATGCGCTGGGCGAACGAACCGTCACCGTGGATTGCGATGTGTTGCAAGCCGATGGCGGCACGCGCACGGCGAGCATTACCGGCGGGTATGTCGCTGTGGCGCTGGCGCTGCAAAAATTGGTGGCGGCGGGGGTTGTTTCGGCGGAAGTGTTCCGTGTGCCGGTGGCGGCG
>CAYPNZ010000360.1:0-3624 GCA_964411845.1 uncultured Anaerolineaceae bacterium | reverse complement strand
AGGCAATTTTGGCGGAGTCTTTCGGCGCAATTTACGAACGCAATGCCATCAACGCGGCGTTTCCCGTGCTGATGTATGATGAACTCGCCCCGCTGGGGTTGAAACAGCGCGACCGCATCCGCGTGAATTTGGAAACGGGTGTCGTCACCAATTTGGAAAACGGAAAAACCGTCACCGCCCGCAAATTTTCCAAAGTACAGATGGCAATTTATCAGCGCGGCGGGTTGTTGGGATAGCCCATTAGTTGTCAGCAATCGCCGTCGGCGGTGTGGTTTGCAGCCGATTTGCATAGGTTCTGTGGATTTCACGCTCAATAACCCGAAACCGGCAACCTGAAACCTGAAACGGAGCATACTATGGGACAAACATTTGTTGAAAAAATTTTCGGCGCACCGGTGGGCAGCATTGTTTTCAAACAGCCCGATTTGGTGCTGTCGCACGATAATACTGTCAGCATTGCCAAAACTTTCGCCAAAATGGGCGGCACGCGGGTGTTCGACCCGGCGCATCTGGTCACGGTGCTCGACCATAACGCCCCGCCGACCACAGCGAAACTTGCCAACGATTATAAAGCCATCCGTGAATTTGCCGCCGAACAGGGTATTCCGAATTTTCACGATGCGGGCGAAGGCATTTGCCATCAGTTGATGGCAGACCACGCCCGCCCGGGGATGATAATTGTGGGCAGCGACAGCCACACCTGCACCAGCGGCGCATTCAACGCTTTTGCCGCCGGTATCGACCGCACCGAAACGGCGGGCATTTGGCGGCGCGGCGAAACGTGGTTTCGCGTGCCGGAAACCATCAAAATTACCCTGCACGGCGCGCTGAAAAAGCCGGTGGCTGCCAAAGATGTGGCACTGTGGATTATGGGGATGATTGGCTCGGCGGGCGCAAATTACATGTCAATTGAATATCACGGCGAGGGCGTGCAAACCCTGTCGGTGGCGGAGCGAATGACGCTGGCAAATTTGGCATCGGAAATGGGGGCGAAAAATGCCGTTTTCCCGCCCGATGCGGTGCTGGCGGAATTTCTCGGCGGGACAATTGAAAACGGGGTATGGGCAGACCCCGATGCGCAATATGCCCGCGAAATTGAACTGAATTTGGATGAAATCTTCCCGGTGGTTGCCGCCCCGCATCATGTGGATAATGTGAAAGGTATCGGCGAAGTGGCGGGCACGCCCATTCAGCAGGGACTCATCGGCACGTGTACCAACGGGCGGCTGGAAGATTTGCGCGCCGCCGCCGAAATTTTGCGCGGGAAAAAGGTTGCGCCCGGGTTTAAATTGCTGGTTGCCCCGGCATCGCGGAAAGTGTTACTGCAAGCCATGCGCGACGGCTATATTGAAACGTTCATCGAAGCGGGGGCAAACGTGCTGTCGCCATCGTGCGGACCGTGTCTCGGCACGGGGCAGGGCATTCCCGCCGACGGGGAAAATGTGCTGTCTACCGCCAACCGCAATTTCAAAGGGCGCATGGGGAACAAAAATGCCAATATCTATCTGGCATCCCCGGCGACGGTTGCCGCTTCGGCGCTGACGGGCGTTATCACCGACCCGCGCGCGGTGGCGGGCGCAGAAGTTTATCCCTTCAAGCAGGAACAGAGCGACACGGTGGATATTCCCGCCGGAGAAAATCGACGCATCAATGGCGTGTGGGCATATCAGGATGCCGACAATTTGAATACCGACCAGATGTTTGCCGGAAATTTAACCTATAAAATTGCCAGCGCCGAACCGGAAAAAATTATGCCGCATTTGTTTGCCGGTTTCGATGAAAATTTTGCGCCGAATGTGCAGCCGGGCGATATTTTGATGTGCGGCGACAACTTCGGCTGCGGTTCATCCCGCGAGCATCCGTCGGTGGGGCTGGCGCACGCCGGCGTGCGGGCGGTCATCGTCAAATCGGTGTCGCGGATTTTCTTCCGGTCTGCGGTCAATCAGGGGCTGCCCATCATCGTGCTGCCGGAAGCGGTTAACTACTATCGCCCCGGCGATGCGGTAGCGGTGGATTTGGCGGCGGGAACCGTGACTGTCCGCGATAAAACGTTCCGCTTTGCGCCGTTGCCCGCAAAATTGATGGAAATTCTGGATGCGCGCGGACTGGTCAATTGGATTATGGCGAATAGCGAGTGATTGAAAATACAGCCATCGAAAATGAATCGACTGACAGTGCCGCCAGCCCCCACTCTCGGAAAGAAATTGTCCTGCGGGTGCTGGCGGTGGTTTTTTCTGTGGGCATTACGGTGGTTATCATCGCCGCCCGCGATTCCATCGGCAAATATGCCGCATACGGCTATCCCGGCGTGTTCATCATCAGCGCGTTGGGCAATGCCACGCTGATTCTACCCGCGCCGAGTTGGGCGATAGTGTTTGCCGTCGGCGGGGCATTGAACCCGTATTGGGTGGGCATTTGGGCGGGTGTCGGGTCTGCCATTGGTGAAATGACCGGCTATCTGGCGGGGTTCGGTGGCAGCGCGGTGGTCGAAAACCGAAAGCGGTATCATCAGTTGGAAATGCTGATGAACAAATACGGCGCGTGGCTTATCTTCGCTCTGGCTGCCATCCCGAATCCGATTTTCGATGTGGGCGGCATTTTGGCGGGCACGCTGAAAATGCCGTGGTGGAAATTTCTCGGTGCGGCAATAGCGGGCAAAACCGTGCGCTTCATCTTGCTGGCGCTGGTGGGTGCATCCATGTTCGGGGGTTGACGTCGGCGGAGAAACCCATTACAATTTCTTTGGAGATTCCATTGGCAAGTGAAACATTTCGGCAGATAGTATCTTTGATTGATGATGGAAATGTGAAAATATCTTTGCATGGTTATGATGAACTCGCAGAAGATGGCATACTTGTGACAGATATTTTGGATACGGTTTCAGCAGCAATTGTTGTGGAAGATTATCCAAACTACCCCAAAGGTCCCTGTGTGTTGGTACGACAGTATGACCACAATGGGAATCCGATTCATGTGGTATGGGGAATACCCAAAAACGCTTCAAGCCCCGCTGTTTTGGTTACAGCATATCGTCCCGATGCCGGGAAATGGTCGGCGGATTTTTTGCGGAGAAAAATATGAATGCGAAACAAGTTTCAAAATATGTTCATGAAGGCGATTATGTGGCAGAGGTTATTGTAACGCTAATTGTAACAGAAGAAGATTGGGCGCCCTATTTATCTGTGGAAGACGCGAAAAAACTGGATACTGTGCGTTTGGCTTTGCGTGCCGGAGATCTTTCGCGGGCGGCTGAATATGGGCGAGTGTTCAAATTGTTGCCGGTTGCGGCATAATCTCATGGTTGACATTCCCGCTCATTTTGATATACTATTGCCAACATTGAACAACCTCGACCGGGAGGAGTACGCGGCACCGGGTTGCCAGAGAGGCGGGGTCATCGGCTGGAAACCCCGTTACAACCACGACCGCAGAAGGTCGCCCGTGAGTTGACTGCCTGAAAATCGGTAGGGCAGTTCGGTTCAGCCCGTTATCGCTGATTGAGTGTGGTTTTTAGTTATCGGTATTCGGTTGTTGGGTGTTTTGACATACAACCGTGAACCGACCGCCGGAAACTGGAAACCAAATCAAGGTGGTACCGCGAAAATCCCCTTTCGTCCTTGTGAT
>CAYPNZ010000359.1:0-3639 GCA_964411845.1 uncultured Anaerolineaceae bacterium | reverse complement strand
ATCTATGTTTATCTTAAAAATCGGTGGCAGTAGCGGCATCAATTACGATTTGATTGCCGATGACATCGCCGCGCTGGTGCAAGCCGGCGAAAAAATGGTGGTGGTGCACGGCGGTTCGGCGTTGACCAACGAGGTGGCAGAGAAGTTGGGGCATCCCCCCCAATTTGTCACCTCGGTCAGCGGGTACACCTCTCGCCGCACCGACCGCCGCACGCTGGAAATTTTCGAGATGGTCTATTGCGGGCAGATGAACAAAGGGCTGGTGGAAAAACTGCAATCGCGCGGGGTGAACGCCGTCGGGCTCAGCGGGCTGGACGGGCGAGTGTGGGAAGGAAAGCGTAAAGCCGCCATCAAAATTATTCAAAACGGGCGGCGGCGCGTCCTGCGCGATGATTTCACCGGCAAAGTGGAGCGGGTGAACACCGACCTGCTCAACCTGCTGCTGTCGGCGGGATATGTGCCCGTGCTCACCCCGCCCGCCATCAGTTACGCGGGCGAAGCCATCAACGTGGATGGCGACCGCGCCTCGGCGGCGACGGCAATTGCGCTCGGCGCGGAAACGCTCGTCATTTTGTCGAATGTGCCGGGCTTGCTGGAAAAATTCCCCGATGAAAGCACGCTCATTCGCCACATTCCGGCGCAATCGCTGGATAAATTTATGGCGGTGGCGCAAGACCGGATGAAAAAGAAAGTGATGGGCGCGCAGGAAGCGCTCGCGGGTGGACTGACGCGCATCGTTTTCGCCGATGGGCGAGTGGAAAATCCCGTTCGGCGCGCTTTAAATGGTGAAGGGACTGTGATAGAATGAATTTCCCCGAAATGGAAGCCGCGCATTTTTCCGGCGCTGTCCCCCGCCGACCCTTCACGCTGGTGCGGGCGCAGGGGGCGCGACTGTGGACGGACGACGGGCGCGAATTCATCGACTGCGCGGCGGCGCACGGTTGGGCGAATGTCGGGCACAGCCATCCCGTGGTGACCGCTGCCATTCAACAGCAGGCGGCGACGTATGTCGCCACGCACGAAGGCGCGTTCAACGACCGGCGCGCGCAGTGGATGGCGGCACTCGCAGCCGCACTCCCCGGCGATTTGAACCGCATTCAACCCGCCAACTCCGGCGCGGAAGCGGTGGAAGCCGCCCTCAAAGCGGCGCGGTTTTTCACCGGGCGCACCGAAATCATCGCCGCCAAACGGGGTTTCCACGGGCGCACTTTCGGCGCGCTGAGCGCCACATGGCAAAAAAAATACCGCGAACCGTTTGCGCCGCTCGTACCCGATTTCCGGCACGTGGCGTTCAACGATTTGGACGCGATGGACGCGGCAATTTCCGCCACAACCGCCGCGGTGATTCTGGAAGTGGTACAGGGAGAAGGGGGCGTCTATCCCGGCGACCCCGAATATTTTGCCGGGGTGCGCCGTCTGTGCGATGAACGGGGCGCGCTGTTGATTTTCGATGAAATTCAAACCGGCATGGGGCGCACCGGCAAACTATTCGCCACCGAACACTTGCCCATCCTGCCCGATATGATGACGCTGGGCAAAGGGTTGGGCGGCGGCATTCCGATGGGGGCGGCGGTGTGGCGCGAATCATTGGGGAAATTGGACGCGGGCATTCACGGCAGCACCTTTGCCGGCAATCCGCTGGCGTGCGCGGCGAGTTTGGCGGTGCTGCAAGTGATGCGCGACGAGCAATTGCCGGCGCGCGCGGCTCGGCTGGGGGAATGGCTGATGGCGGAACTCCGCGCCATCGAATCGCCGCAAATCCGCGAAGTGCGCGGGCTGGGGTTGATGGTCGGTGTGCAGTTGCGGGGACGGGTCACGCCGGTGCTGAAATCGCTGGCGGAAGAAGGCATCTGGGCGCTCCCCGCCGGTCCCACCGTGCTGCGGCTGCTCCCGCCGCTGGTGATTGCAGAAGATGATTTGCGGGTGGTGGTGGAGAAGGTGGCGCAGTGCGTGAAAACGTGAAGATGTAAAACGTATTGCGTAAAACGTAATAGTGACTCAATGTGCGACGCTTTTCAAAATCAACCAAAATAGAACACTGATAACACAGATTAAACTGATTGTCGCTGATTTTTTAAAAAATCATCTGTGAAAATCCGGAAAATCTGCACCATCTGCGTTCCATTTTAGCATTTTCCGAGGCGTTGTACATCAGGCAATAGTGATGTAATACGCAATACGTTTTACGCATCACGCCAAAATCGCTTTCACCGCTGCGATTGCCGCGTCATAATCCGGGTGTTGCGCAATTTCGGGCACATATTCCACATAGCGGATGGTGTCGTCTTTATCCACCACGAAAATGCTGCGCTGTTCCAGCCGAAGCTCTTTCACGTGCGTGCCATAAGCATCGCCGAAATTCATATCCATATGGTCGGAAACCACCTGCACTTTATCAATGCCTGCCGCGCCACACCAGCGTTTTTGGTTGAAGGGATGTTCGGCGCTGACGGTCAAAATCGCAACATCATCGCCGAATTTGGCGGCTTCTTCATTGAACCGGCGCGTCTGGGCATCGCAAATCGGCGTATCCAGCGACGGCACGACGCTGATGAGCCGCACTTTCCCCGCGCTGTCGTCCAGCGTGACGGTGGATAAATCGTTTGCCACCAGTTTGAAATTCGGCGCTTTGTCGCCAACGTTCAGCCGCTCGCCGATAACAGTCAATGGATTGCCTTTAAGGGTGACGCCACCCAAAGTTTCTTTCGTCATTTTTGTCTCCTTTTGGAAATAATGTTTGTTTGGGAATTGCACAGAGAAACACAAAGCGCACAAAGGCGTACGGAGAAAAATAAACTAAAAAAACCTCAGCGGATCTTCGTGCCGACTCTGTGTTCCTGTAAAAATCCTAGCGTTACTTTTTATCATCGGAATTATAATGTGTGAAACGTCAGGCGCAAAATATGAAAGTAAAATTTATCGAATTATTGGAAACATTGGTTTCAATTCCCAGTCCGTCCGGCACCGAGCGTGCCGCTTCCGAGTTTCTGGTCGGTTGGATGGCGGAAAACGGTTTTCGCGCCGAAGTGGATGGCGCGGGAAACGCCGTCGGCACGCGGGGCACGGGCGAAAGCGAGGTTATCCTGCTGGGGCATATTGACACCTTTCCCGGCAATCCGCCCGTGCACCGCACCGGCGACCTGCTGTACGGGCGCGGCAGTGTGGATGCCAAAGGTCCGCTGGCAACTTTTGCCGCCGCGGTGTCGCAAATTGAGCCGCCGTCCGGCTGGCGGCTGACGGTGGTCGGCGCGGTGGAAGAGGAAGCCGCCACCAGCAAAGGGGCGCGGCATCTGCTGAAAATGCGCGAAAATCGCCCGCCGAAATTCTGCATCATCGGCGAACCGAGCCGCTGGCATCGGGTGACGCTGGGTTATAAAGGGCGACTGCTGTTGCACGCCAATCTGCGCGTGCCTTTCTCCCATTCGGCAGGGCAGGGGGTTTTGCCCGCCGAGCAAGGCGTGCGTCTGTGGCAAGCCGTCGTCGCCCACTGTGCGGCGGTGAATGAGGGGCGCACGGGGGCATTCAACCGGCTCGACCCCGCACTGCGCGCCATCAACAGCCGCGATGAGGGCGCATTCGGCGCGGTGGCGCTGGCTATCGGTTTCCGCCTGCCGGTGGATGTTGACCCGCACGCGCTGG
>CAYPNZ010000358.1:0-3672 GCA_964411845.1 uncultured Anaerolineaceae bacterium | reverse complement strand
CATCCACGTGACGGTTGTTACGGTCAGCACGGCGATAATAATTGCCGGGCGAATGCCACACTGGGCGGCATGGATGGCGGTACTGTTTGCCGTTCATCTGTTTATTGACCAATTTCGCACGTTTGTGTTCACCGATAATTGCTGCTGGCGCGGGTTGCTGCTGCTGGTTGCCGACCAACTGGTGCATGCGCTGTCGCTGGCGCTTATTGCCGGTTGGGCAACGGGCGAGCCGCTTTCCGCGCCGGGGATAATTTTTACCGCGCCGTTGAGTGCCGCCAACCGCGCTATTTTCATCGCGGCGGGGGTTATTATCGCATTTTGGGTAGCGCCCATTTTGGAAATTGAATTGGTGGTGGCGGTGGCATCGCTGCAAAAAGCCGCGGGGAAGGGTATTGCCCCGATAGAACTTTCTGACCGGCTGATGGGCGGGGCGGAACGGCTGTTGGCGTTGATGGCAATTGCCGGCGGCTGGGGGGCGCTCGCCCCGCTGATTTTTGTGCCGCGCTGGCTGTGGCTGCGCCGAAAATCGGCGGCACGGTATGCGCTATTTTCAAAAATGGGAATGAGCATCGGGGTGACGGGATTGCTGGCGCTGGCGGGGTTTTTGATTCGTTAACGGGTCAGCGCATATCCAACATGGAACGCAGCCCTTTGCGCAGCGACGGCATATTGCGCACCGTGCGTCCGGTATCGAACAGCAGCACCTGCGCCGCAGCCGGGGGTACGGCGTGCGCCCCGCTGGCAAGCCGCAAATGCCGGCGGGCAACCACTTTCGCGCCTTTGCGCACGGGGATGTGCCCCGCCACCAAAAATTGCTGCGGCACAAACTGATGAGATAATTTTACCAGCAGCGCATTCAAAAAAATGCCGTAATCGCCGTTGCCGTATTCTTTTTCGCAGCGGGTGAACAGTACATCCCACAGCAATTCAAAATCGGGGTCGGAAGTGGCATACACACCGCGCAGCAAATCATCGTACCGCGGGTCATCCGGCGACGACACCGCCAAATATCGCTCGGCTTGAATGTGATACGGTATGCCGGAAAAATTGGCATACCCCTGCCGCAGCCGCTCGATGCTTTTTTTATCGAGCAGTACATCCACCCGGTTTAAAACGTGGCGGTGGTCGAAAGAGAAAACGCGGGCGACATTCTCATCCACGCTGAGCGCAGATGCCGCCCCCGCGTGGGTAATGGACACCCCCGCTTTGGTGCGCACAAAAAAGGGCAGCGCGGCAAACAGCGACAGCACCCGCTCGCGGTGCTCGCCCAATGCCGCCTCGAATGCCGGGGTGAAAACGCGGTCGTTTTTCGACAGTGGCACATGGTAAATGTGCACCATTTCGTGATTGCCCAGCAGGTAAATCACGGCATCGGGATATGTTTTTTGCAATTGCAGCACATCCAGCACAATTTTCAGCGAGCCATCCGGCGCATCTTTTGCCACGGGGTGAATCAAATCACCGGTAAAAATAAGATATTGCACCTCGCCCGCCGTGTGCCGCCGAATGAACCAGTCTCGGTAGCGGCAATACAAATCCCAATCACCGTGTAAATCGGTGACGACCATCGCCACCCCTTTTGAAAGGGTTACCACCCGTTGCCATTGTTCCATAAACCGTTCCTCGCCTTGCGTTTCAGTTTAATGATAGCCAACCTTCGCGCGAATGGCAACTGCGCCGCGCCAAGTTGTATCCAATTTGACCTTTGGGCTGAATCAGGTATGATTGTGATAGACCGACTCAAAAAGTTTGGGTGATTTTTTATGGCGACATATCAAATTTTGTATTGGAACCACCTGCCGATGCGGGTGCGTGCCACCGACATCAACGGACAAAAATCCGCCGAACTCTCGCCCCGTTTTCTGGAAGCGATGAACAAGGCTTCGGAATTGCAGGGCGCACAGGGCACGGTGATGTTCCGCTGGAGTCCGCCCAAAGAGCGCGAAGGGTCGGCAGAGGAAGTGCTGGCGCAAATCATCAAAGAGTTGGACGAGGCATTCCCCGACGAAATTCCGCTCACGCCCCCCGACTCTGAAAATCAAACGGCATAAAACCCCGCATTCAATTCTTCCGACGCTGTTGTACCTGACAGCGTTATTTTATTGCAAAATAAGGACGGAACGATGACCAAATACGTTTTTTGCACCGGCGGTGTGGTTTCATCATTGGGCAAAGGTGTTGCCGCCGCATCCATCGGGCGGATATTGAAAAGCCGCGGCATTTCGGTAATGGCGCAGAAACTCGACCCGTACATCAATGTTGACCCCGGCACAATGAGCCCCTACGAGCACGGCGAGGTATTTGTGCTGGAAGACGGCGCCGAAACCGACTTGGATTTGGGCGCATACGAGCGGTTTATGGATGAAAATCTATATCGTTCCAGCAATCTCACCACCGGGCAAGTTTATTCGGAAGTGATTGCCCGTGAGCGGCGCGGCGATTATCTGGGCAAAACCATTCAGGTCATTCCCCATGTGACCAATATGATAAAAGCGGGTATCCGCCGGGTGGCAAAAGAAAGCCAAGCCGATGTCGTCATTGTGGAAATCGGCGGCACGGTGGGCGATTTTGAAAGCCTGCCTTTTTTGGAAGCCATCCGCCAAATGCGAAAAGAAGAAGGGCGCGACAACACTTTTTACATCCATGTTACCCTGCTGCCCCATTTGGGCACCACCGGCGAGTTGAAAACCAAACCCACCCAGCACAGCGTGCGCGAACTGCGCGGCATCGGCATTCAGCCCGACGCCATCTTCTGCCGCTCCGACTTTCCCATTTCCAACGAAATCCGCGATAAAATCGCCCTGTTCGGCGATGTGGACAAAGAAGCCATTGTGGCGCTAACCACTGCCGATACCATTTATGAAGTGCCGCTGATGCTGGAAGAAGCCGGCTTCGGCGACTACCTCATCAACGCGCTGCACCTTTCGCCCGGCAAACCCGATTTGAAAGAGTGGCGCAAACTTGTCGCCGAAATTCGGCGTGAAAAACCGGTTGTCAATGTGGCAATCGTCGGCAAATATGTGGAATTGAAAGACGCCTATATGAGCGTGTACGAGGCATTGCACCACGCCGCCATCCACAAAAACCGAGATGTGCACATCACCTGGATAAACTCGGAAGATTTGGAACACGGGCGCGACACCGACAAACTGACCACAGTAGACGGCATCGTCGCGCCGGGCGGGTTCGGCTATCGGGGCATCGAGGGGAAAATCATCGCCGCCAAATATGCCCGCGAAAACACTGTGCCGTATCTGGGCTTGTGTTTGGGCATGCAGGTGATGGTCATCGAGTTGGCGCGTCACCATTTTAACAGCGATGCCCCCAATTCCACCGAATTTGATGCTAAAACCCCGTACCCCGTCATTGATTTGATGCTCGACCAGCGCAATTTGGAAGATATGGGCGGCACAATGCGGCTCGGCACATACCCCTGCCAACTTACGCCGGGCAGCAAAGCGCGGGCGCTGTACGCCGCCGACACCGTTCACGAGCGGCATCGCCACCGCTGGGAATTTAACAACGATTATCGCGCCGAGTTGGCGCAAGCCGGGCTGGTGTACAGCGGCATTTCACCCGACGGCACATTGGTGGAAATTGTTGAACTGGCGGAACACCCGTTTATGATGGGCAGCCAATTTCACCCGGAATTTAAAAGCCGCCCCAACCGAC
>CAYPNZ010000357.1:0-3688 GCA_964411845.1 uncultured Anaerolineaceae bacterium | reverse complement strand
TCCAATAATGCCATAATTTTGACTTTGTCAAATCCTCGACTGCGTAAGGTGAGTTGGTAATTGGCGATTAGGATGCGATTTTTACACACATATCCAATTCCAAATTTCCAATAACCAATAACTGTTCACTGACCGACAACCCATGACCAAATTCATTATTTTTGCCAACGGGGAAATGACCCCGCCAACCGAATATCGCCCGCCCCGCGACAGCACCGTCATTTGCGCCGATGGCGGCACGCGGCACGCTTTGGCAATGGGCATCACCCCGCACACCATCATCGGCGATTTGGATTCGCTGCCGGTGGAAACCGTGGCGCAAATGCGCGCCGCCGGGGTGGAAATCATCGAACACCCCGTTAAAAAAGATGAAACCGATTTGGAATTGGCGCTTTCGCTGGCAATAACCCGCGGCGCAACCGAAATTACTCTGCTGGGCATGCTCGGCGGCAGACTCGACCAGCATTTGGCAAATTTAATGCTGCTCACCCGACCGGAATGGGCATCGGCGCGCTTGCGGCTGGTTGACGGCAATCAGCAGGCATGGCTGTTGCGCGGCAGCGATTGCATCTCGCCGGATGGCGCGCCCGGCGATACCCTGTCGGTAGTGGTAATGAGCGCGCGCATTACCGGTTTGACCATCACCGGTGCGGAATGGCTGCTCACCGGCGCGGAAATTCCGCTGGGCAGCACTCGCACCGTCAGCAATACTTTTATCGAACCGCGGGTAACCGTTTGCATCGAAAACGGCATCGCGCTGGTGGTTGTAATTCGTGATTCATGAGGAGAAAACCATGTTCAAAAAATTACCCTTTTTACTGCTTCCTTTCATCCTGCTGCTGGCGGCATGTGCGCCGAAAGCGGCAACCCCCGCCCCAACCCCAAAACCCGTCACCCTGCGTTTGATGACCCATGACAGTTTTGAAATCAGCGAGGATGTGCTGAACCGGTTCACCGCCGAAACCGGCATCGCCGTGCAGGTGCTCAAATCGGGTGACGGCGGCGCGGCGCTCAACCAAGCCATTTTGGCAAAAAGCAATCCGCTGGCAGATGTTTTTTACGGCGTGGACAACACTTTTTTGAGCCGCGCGCTGGATAATGATATTTTCGTGCCATATGAATCGCCGGCATTGAAAAACATTCCCGCAAACCTGAAACTCGACCCGCAAAACCGCGCCCTGCCGGTAGATTTCGGCGATGTATGCCTGAATTATGACAAAGCCTATTTTGCCAACAGCCCGCTCAACCCGCCGCAATCGCTGGAAGACCTGACCGACCCGGCATACGCCAATTTGACGGTGGTGGAAAACCCCGCCACCAGCACACCCGGGCTGGCATTTCTACTGGCAACCATCGGGCATTTCGGTACGGACGGCTATTTGCAATATTGGGCGGATTTAAAAGCGAACGGCGTTGCGGTGGCAGACGGCTGGGAAGACGCCTATTGGGGACAGTTTTCCGCCGCATCAGACGGCGACCGCCCGATAGTGGTCAGTTATGCCACCAGCCCCGCCGCCGAAGTCTTTTTCGCCGAAACGCCGCCGGACGAATCGCCCACGGCGGCGGTGGTCGGCGATGAAACATGCTTCCGCCAAATTGAATTTGTCGGCGTGCTGAAAGGAACCAAACATCCCGCCGAGGCACAAAAACTGGTAGATTTTATGCTCGGCAAAACATTTCAGGAAGATATTCCGCTGAATATGTGGGTTTATCCCGCCAACAGTACCGCATCTCTGCCGGACGTTTTCACAAAATTCAGTGTTGTGCCGCAAAAACCGGCAACCGTCTCGCCGGAAGACATCAAAAAACACCGCGAAGCGTGGCTGGATGCATGGACGCAAACGGTGTTACAGTGAACAATGAATAATGAAAAACGAATAACAGCCGGTGGCGGAGAAAACCATTATTCACTATTCGCTATCCGTTATTCATTGTTTCTGCTGCCGATTGTCTTTTTCATCCTCTTCTATTTCTACCCGCTGGGCGCGATTCTGAAATTGAGTTTCGCGCCGGCGGGCGGGTTGGATATATCCGCGCTGGCGAAATTGGTGCGCAACAGCCACTATCTGCGCGTGTTGTGGTTTACCACCTGGCAGGCAACGGTTTCTACCCTGTTGACCCTGACCTTGGCGCTGCCCGGCGCCTATATTTTCGCGCGATATGATTTTGCGGGCAAAACAACCGTCAAAGCCATCAGCACACTGCCATTTGTGCTGCCGACGGTGGTGGTCGCCAATGCGTTCACCGCACTGTTGGGACCCCGGGGACTGCTGAATAACGGGTTGATGGCATGGTTCAATTTGTCCCGCCCGCCGATTCAACTGACGCATACCGTGTGGATTATCCTGCTGGCACATGTTTTTTACAATTACAGTGTTGCGCTGCGCATCATCAGCGCCTATTGGCAAAATTTGCCCCCCGATATGGAAGAAGCGGCAAAAATGCTGGGCGCATCACCCCGACGGGCATTTTGGCACATCACCGTACCGCTGCTCAAACCGGCAATTGTGGCGGCAGGCGTATTGGTTTTCATTTTCAGTTTTACCAGTTTCGGGGTGGTGCTGATATTGGGCGGCGCAAAATTTGCCACTATCGAAGTGGAAATCTACCGGCAGGCGGTCAATCTCTTCAATTTACCCGTTGCGGCGACCCTGTCGCTCATCCAAATTGGTTTTACCTTTGGGCTGATGTGGCTGTACACCCGCACCCAAGCGCAGATGACACGCCCCGCCAAATTGCAATCCGGGCAGAGCATTCGCCGCACGGTGCGCACCGCCAAAGACCGGCTGATTGTCGGCGGCAATTTGGCGGTGATGACGGTACTGCTGGCATCGCCGCTGCTGGCGCTGATATTCCGGTCGTTTTGGGGCGAAAACGGTTTTACGCCGGCATTTTACCGCGAATTGTTCATCAACCGCCGCGGCTCACTCTTTTTTGTGCCGCCCGCCGAAGCCGTGTTCAATTCCACCGCCATCGCGCTGGTGACGGTCATTTTCGCGGTGACATTGGGCGGCATCATCGTAATGATGCTCACCGACAGCCGTCACCCGCGGGCACGCTGGCTCGACCCGCTGTTTATGCTGCCGCTGGCAACCTCGGCGGTCACGCTCGGTTTCGGATATATCATCGCGCTGAACAAACCGCCGCTCAACCTGCGCAGTTCACTCATTTTGGTGCCGATTGCCCACACGCTGGTGGCGATTCCGTTTGTCATCCGCAGTGTACTGCCCGTGGTGCGGCGCATCAATCCGAATTTGCGCGAAGCCGCCGCAGTGCTGGGGGCATCGCCGCGAAAAGTGTGGCAAACGGTGGATTTTCCGCTGGTGCGACAGGCGCTGCTGGTGGGAGCGGTTTTCGCTTTCACCGTCAGTATGGGTGAATTCGGCGCAACGGTTTTCATCGCCCGCCCGCAAACACCGACTATGCCGGTGGCGATTTTTCGCTTTTTGGGGCAGCCCGGCGCGCTGAATTACGGGCAAGCGCTGGCAATGAGCAGTTTGCTGATGCTGGTGTGCGCGGCGGGATTCATCGCCATCGAGCGGTTTCGGTTGGGAGATGTGGGGGAGTTTTGAGGGGGCGGTTTCGGTTGTCAGTTTTCGGTTTTCAGTTGTCAGTTTTCGGTTTTCGGTTTTCAGTGGTCGGTAAACATCCAATCTCAAATCTCAAATAACCAATTTCACGCATCACG
>CAYPNZ010000356.1:0-3694 GCA_964411845.1 uncultured Anaerolineaceae bacterium | reverse complement strand
CGTTATATAGAGTTGCACCTGCTGTAGTGCTTCGGGAATAACTTCACGTCATCACGCCTCACCCCATCACCTCCCCGCGTAAACGGCGAGCACGATTTGCGGGGTGAGGTGCGCTTCTATCACCGCGGCGAGCAGCAACAGCGGCAAAACAACAAACACAAAAACCTTCACGAAATCCGCCAGTGAGAGCAGAAACCCTTGCCCCACATCCAGCCCCTGCGGCGGCGAAACCAACGCCGCGCCGATTCTCAGCGCGAACCCCGTGCCGATGATGGCGGCGGGCAATTCAAAAATGCCGTGCGGCAGAATGAATGTCGCCAGAAAAAGCCACGGGTTGAACCCCAGCAGCGCCACCGCCCCCGCAAAATACCCCACCAGCGCCATCGGCGCCATCAACAAAATTACGGGAACCACCCCAAATGAAAAAATCCCCATCAGCGATGAAAGAAATATCACCCCGGCGTTGTGCCGAAAAATGCCCCACGTGCTGAATGTGGGCAAAAAACTAACCATCTGCATATCGTCAAAAGCATCGGCGGGCAGGCTGGACAAGTCGATACTCCCCGGCGGCAGCGGGTACACCGGCGCAAAAAACGCCCCGGCAATGCCGCCCGCCACCACCAGCAGCGCCACCATCGCCACCGGTAAACGGTGCATCCGCAACAGCCGCGGCACATCGTGCGACACCATCCGCCAAACATTAAAACGGGGACGCGCGCCGTTGCGTGCCGTGGCGTGTTCCGGCGGACGCAGAAAATAGCCGGCAAAATCGCGGGCGATGGATTTCAGGTTGAGCGCGTCCATTTCTTTGCCCAAAATTTCTTCGCGGTTGAAAATCCGCACCCCCATCCGCACCAAAATCACATCCACCACCAACATCGCCAAAATGATGAGCCACAAAACCAAATATTCGCCCCAAAAAAGCAATACGCTTTCCGCTTGCAGCAACAGCGCCATCGGGATGATGATGAAACTGGCAAGCAGGTTGGCGGCGCGCACGCTGGTGGTTTGGCTGGAAATAACCACCGCGCCGGAAACCATCACCAACCCTTCGGCGGTGGTGAGCAGAAACATTTGCACGGCGAGCCAAAAATCGGGGGTGTAGTTGATGGAAAATTTCAAGCCGATGAGATAAACGGCAATGCCGAGGTAACTGGCGGTGAGCGGCACAATCAGCGCGGCAAGCATTTTGCCGATGTACAATTCCAAATCGGTGACGGGCATCGAAAGAAGCGGTTCGATGCTGTTGCGTTCTTTTTCGCCGACAAACGTTTCCAGTGCAATGACCAGCGAAAACGAGATGGGGAAAAACCCAACCACCATCAGCAAAAACGGTATCAGCCGCTCGCCGACAATTTGGGCGTTGTATTGCGCCACCCAATTGGTTGCCAATTGCGCGGTAAAATTCATCAGCGCGGGGAAAATCAGCGTGAGGATGAAAATGGGGGTCATAATGCGCCAGTCGCGAAACGAGTCGCGCACTTCGCGGCGGGTGATGACCAGTGCATTCCCCAGCGCGCTGCGCTCGATGCGGGGAAGGGTTAGGGTTGGGTTATTGGTTATTGATACGCTGTTATTGCTCATTTGCTGAACCGTTGGTTATGGCGTGATGCGTGATTCAAAATTCGGCTCATTCGTCGCGCACAATCCGCAAATAGACATCTTCCAAACTGCGGCGAACTTCGCTGAGGGTGACCACCGGTGTGCGCCGCGCGGCAAGTTGCGCCAGCACCCGCGGGTTGTCGCGGGCGGGGTTGTCGGTGGTATAGCGCAGCCAGTTATCGCCGTGCGCCACAATGTTCACCGTTTCCGCCAACAAATCTATTTGCCCGTTGAGGTTGCCGGCGGTGCGCAATTCCATCAGCGGCTGACCGAGCAGTTGAGTTTTCAACTCGGCAGGCGTTCCCTGCGCGATAATTTCGCCGCGGCGGATAATGGCGATGCGGTCAGCCAGCAGTTCCGCTTCCGCCAGATTGTGGGTGCAGATGATGATGGTGCGCTTGCCGCGCCGCAGGTCGAGAATTGAATCGCGGACGAGTTTGGCGCTTTGCGGGTCCATATTGCTGGTCGGCTCATCCAGAAAAAGCACCAGCGGGTCGTGCAGCATGGCGCGGACGAGCGTGAGTTTCTGTTTCATCCCTTTGGAATATTCGCCGAGCCGCTGCCGGCGCGCAGCCCACAATTGAAATCGTTTGAGCAGGATTTCCGCCCGTTCGCGCCGCACCGATTTGGGCAACCCCTGCATTTCGCCGAAAAAATCAAGATATTCTTCACCGCGCATACGGGTATACAGCCCCGGAAACTCGGTGAGCAAGCCGATAACCCGCCGCACCTCGCGCGATTGGCGCACGGTATCGAACCCGGCAACAGTGGCGCGTCCGCGGGTGGGGCGCAGAATCGAGCCGAGCATGCGGATGGTGGTGGTCTTCCCCGCGCCGTTCGGACCGAGCAGCGCCAGCACTTCGCCGCGCGGCACATCGAGATTGATGCCGTTCACGGCGATGAAATCATCAAATTGTTTGGTCAAATTTTCGGCGTGAATCATAGGCTCAGAGTTGCAGGGTTACAAGGTTGCAAAGTTGCAAGGTTGCAGGGTTGCAGGGTTGCCACTCTGCTACTCTGCTACTTTGCTACTTTGCTACTTTGCTACTCTGATTATAGCCCGTCCGGCGCAATATTCCAATTGTTGAGAAAACGCCATCCGCACCAAAAACCGGACACACCCGCAGGCGTATCCGGTTTGATGAAAATTTACGCTCAAACATCCGCCAGGGCGACCCGCCAGCCGCCCTGCAAACCTACCTGTTATTACCTTTCGTCCGGCAACGGGGAATCATCTTCCGGTTCATCATCCGCGTGGATGAGGTCATCCAGCGCATCCACCGCGTCATTGGACGACGGGGTATCGTCCGGCTCGACGGACGGTTCTGCCGGCGGTTCCGGTTCGACGGGCGCGGGCGGGGTGTCCGGTTCCGGCGGGATGACGGGCGCGTGTTCCGGCAATTCGGGGTAGCCCACCGGCGGAACGGATGACGGTTTTTTCGCGGCGGTGGTGTATGGCTGCGTGCCAAAACGGGTGAGCACCACACTACCCAACGCCATCGAAATGATAATCACGTGAATGAAAAAACCCACCAATCCGAACGCCCAGCCAATCCACGGAATGCTGTCCACAAACGGCATTCTGCCGAGCAGTACCAGCACCCCCACTCCCAGCAGTGTCGCGGCGACGGGGGTCGGTTGGTTCAAATTTAATTTGCCGAAGATGAACTCACCCAGCCATTTGCCGAGCGCGGTTAACCCCAACAGCGCGCCTGCCAGCACAACCAGATAGAAGAATGGCAGCAGACAGATGGTGATGATGAAAACGACCAACACCAGCGAAAGCGCCAGCACCGCCACGGTGGTGGCAATGCCCAAACCAAAGGTGAGCGCAGGCGTTTGCTCGATGGTTTTTTGCGCGGTTTTAACATGCGCCGGGAAGAAAATTACCATCAAAACCGCCAACCCTGCCAGCAACAGCGCCACCACAATATCTTGCACGCCGTCGCCGACAAATTTCAGCAGGCGTTCGCCAAAGGTTGGATACGGGGTATGAATGCGCACGGACGGCGAAGGCGGGGTGGCGGGCGTTTCCGGCGAGCGGGGGGCTTTCCGCAGAACGGTAATGCCGTCTTTGCCAAATTGCAATTCC
>CAYPNZ010000355.1:0-3703 GCA_964411845.1 uncultured Anaerolineaceae bacterium | reverse complement strand
GCACAGAGAAAAATAAAGTTTGAGAGCCACCTATGTGCCGGTATCTGCGATTTTGTCAGCAAATTTGATACCAAACTCCAAACTCAAAAATATGAGATTCTCTGCTTCTCTGCGCCTCTGTGGTGAAAAAGTAACCTTTTTTCAAACGAGTCTTTTTATCTTGCCAGCACATAGTGCATATTGCCCACTTGCCGAACCTGTCCCTTCAATTCCATGATGGTCAGTGTGCCGGACAGGGTGGCGGCGGGAATGCCGGTGCGCTCGCCCAAATCGTCAATATGCAGCGGTTCCGCCGAAAGTTGCGCCAAAATGGCGGCTTCGGTGGGCGAAGCGGGCACGGTTTCCGCCACGGCAGTTTGTTCGGCAACCATCGTCAGGTTCAGTTCTTCCAAAATATCACCGACGCAGGTAACCAGTTTTGCGCCCTGCTGAATGAGCCGGTTGGGTCCTGCGCTGCCGCGGGTCAAAATGTTCCCCGGCACGGCGAACGCCTCTCGCCCCTGCGACAGGGCATAATCAATGGTGATGCGTGCTCCACTGCGAACCGCACCTTCTACCATTAAAGTACCCAAACTTAACCCGCTGATGATACGGTTTCGGCGGGGGAAATTCCCGCTTTCCGGTCGTGTGCCCACCGGAAACTCCGAAATTACCGCCCCGTGCTCGATGATTTCTTCCGCCAATTTTCGGTTTCGCGGCGGGTAAATAACATCCACACCACTGCCCAACACGGCAACGGTTCGCCCGCCCGTTTCTATGGCGGCGCGGTGCGCTTGCGTGTCGATACCCAGCGCCAGCCCGCTCACAATGGTTACCCCCGCAGAAGCCATACCGCCGGACAATTTGCGCGCCACCTCTTTGCCATACATTGATGCACTGCGTGTGCCAACCACTGCCACCGCCCATTCATCGCGGGGCAGCAATTCACCGCGAACATACAGCACAAAAGGCGGGTCGGCAATTTGTTTTAACAGCGACGGATAGGCGGGGTCGTCCCATGTCAGCACGGTAATTGCCAATTTTTCGATACGGTGCATTTCCGCATCAAGGTCTACCTGTTGCCGCGCCGAAATGAAACTGACAATGGAACGTTTATCCAACCCAATGGCAGACAACTCGCCGGGGTTGGCGCGCCAGGCGTCGCCCGCAGAGCCAAAATAGTCAATCAGTTTTTGAAAACGTGACGGACCAATGCCGGGAACCCGGCTGAAGCCAATCCAATACGGGAGGTCAGGGTTCAACAACAATCCTTTCTCTTTACGCTGCCTGCTAGCATACCACGATGAAATTCACCTTGTCAAGGCGCGCACAATCTTCGTGGGGCAAACAGTGGGTAATGTATGCAAATCAAATAAAAGTGTCAAATTCAGCCGGTACGTTTCCAAAAATACCGGTGGCTTGTCAAATTGCTCAAACACCGTTACAATTATGATGAACCGACAATTTTTCGCCGATTGTTTCGCCTGCATTGGGAAGGAGACGAAACCGATGCACACAATTTTGGTTGTTGACGACGAAGAACCCGTTGCCCTGAGTATTGAGATGAGCCTGCGCCGCGATTATCAAGTACGGGTGGCAAACAGTGCCGCCGAAGCCTTGAAAATCATTCGCCGCGCTGCGCCCGATTTGATTATTTTGGACATCATCATGCCCGGTATGGACGGTATTCAGTTTTGCAATGAATTGCGAAAAGACCCGCTATTCAAATCAATTCCCATCCTGTTTTTAACAGCCAAAGGGCGCATCGAAGACAAAATTGCCGGGTTGGAAGCCGGCGCCGACGATTACCTGACCAAACCGTTCGACGTGCGTGAACTGCAACTGCGCGTTAAAGCCATTTTGCGCCGATTGGCTGACACCCAAGCGCCCGCCGAAAGTACGCCGGAAGAACTCCGCGTCGGCGATTTGGTGCTGAACTGCCAAAACTACCAAATCAGCACCGGCGAAAAAACCGTGCTGCTCACCCCCGTGGAATTCGACCTGATGTATCACCTGATGAGCCACCCCAATCAGGTTTTTAGCGGCGAACGCTTGCTGCGCGAATTGTGGGATTACCCCAGCGATACCGGCAGCCCCGATTTGGTGCGCATGCACATTCGCAATTTGCGCCTGAAAATCGAACCGGACAGCCGAAACCCCAAATATATTCTAACCATACCACGGCACGGATACACCATCGCCGATAAATAACCCCGTCTGCCCCCTATCGGGGGCAATTTTCTTTACGCATAATTTACGCAACATTGCCCCGCCGACTGTTGACATCCGCTTAAAACTGTGTTTCACTTTACAGTGGTGAAAGGATTTTACCCGTATGAACACAGATTCCCGAATTTTGGTGGTTGACGACCAATACCCCGTGCGGATGCTCATTCAGCGCGCGTTGGCAAAAGCCGGTTACACGGTAGATGCCGCCGGCGGCGGACAAGAAGCCCTGCAAAAATTGGCAGCGCAGCCGTATGCCCTCATCATCACCGATTTGGTGATGCCCGATATGTCCGGGTTGGAAATGCTCACCGCCGTAAAAGAGCAATCGCCCGACACCGAAGTTATTTTGGTTACCGCTCACGGCACGCTGGAAAGCGCCATCACCGCCCTGCGGCACGGCGCACACGATTACCTTTCCAAACCGTTTGAAATAAAAGAACTGCTCAACAGCGTGCAGCACACATTGGAATACCGGCAGTTGAAACAAGAACGCGCGGCATTAACCGCCCATCTGGAAGCACAAAGCGCCGAGTTACGCCGCATGCTCACCGCCAGCAATCAACTGGCGCACATTTCGGTAGACAACACCCTGCCCCTCGACAAAATTGTCGGCATCGTTGCCCAAACACTGGGGTTGGAATCTGCCATCACCGTTTTCAGCGAACCCAACACCCCGCCGCAACACGCCTTTTCCGCCGCCGCCAACACCGATTGGCGCAGCACCATCAGCCAAAGCATCACCCGCATTGACAATTTGGACGAAATTCTCGGCTGCGCGGCAGCCCCGCCCGCAAAAGTGCAAATGCTGCCGGCAGCGTGTTTTTCACACCGCCCGAAAAACCTTGCCGCCGATGAACACCTCGCCGCCATCGCGCTGGACGTTGCGCCGCAGTTGGCAAAAGCCGTGCTGTGGATATGCCCGCCGCATCCCCTCTCTGCCGATACCGTGCAGCGGCTGGCGCTGCTGGCAAACCACATTTCCGCCGCGCTGGTAAACGCCAGTTTGGTACTGAACCAACGCCGGCAGTTGGATGTGCGAAACGCGCTGATGCAAGCCGGGCAACACATCAGCACGGTGCTCAACCAGCAAGATGTGCTGCAAACCATTTTAGAAGCCACTCAACAGTTAATGCCCCACGCCGAGCAAACGGGCATTTTCTACCGTCGCCAACCAACCGCCCCGTTCGCTTTTGTGGGTATCACGCACCAAGGCGAAACCATTACCACCCCGCCCTTCCCCGCCGCCGAAATCGAACCGCACCTGCACGCATCGCAACCCAACTATACCCCCGAATGGCGCACGGATACCGCCGTCCGCGCCCGCATCATTGCCCCGTTAATTGCCAGTGGCGTGCCGTTGGGCGCACTGGTCATCATCAGCGCACACCCGCACGCTTTTCCGGCGGAACACCGTCAGGTGCTGCCGATGCTCACCAGTCAAGCCGCCATTGCCATGCAAAACGCCAGACTATATGAAGAATCGCGTCAATTGGAT
>CAYPNZ010000354.1:0-3711 GCA_964411845.1 uncultured Anaerolineaceae bacterium | reverse complement strand
CTCGATTTTTTGCAGCCGACCGGCAGTTTTAAAGTTCGCGGCGCGTTGAATAAATTGGCACTATTGGCGGAACGCGGGCAATTTAACGGCGTGGTCACTGCCAGCGCCGGCAATCACGGGTTGGGGGTGGCA
This sequence comes from uncultured Anaerolineaceae bacterium, assembly GCA_964411845.1. Lineage (GTDB taxonomy): Bacteria > Chloroflexota > Anaerolineae > 4572-78 > 4572-78 > JANTHQ01. The sequence goes on along the minus strand of CAYPNZ010000354.1, from coordinate 3,579 downwards.
TACGCCGCCGAAGCGCTGCAACTGTCGCCGGTGACAATTTTTATCCCCAAAACCGCGCCGCAATCGAAGCGGCAAAAACTGGCACAATATGCCGTTACCGTCAAACAAGCGGGCGAAACGTATGAAGAGGCACACCAAGCCGCAGAAAATTTCGCTGCGGAAACGGGTGCGCCATATATTTCTGCCTATAATGATGTGGATGTAATTTTGGGACAGGGCACGTGCGGGCTGGAAATTATGATGGGGCTGCCTGCCGCCGATGTGCTGTTGGTTCCCACCGGTGGCGGCGGGTTGGTCAGCGGCATTGCGCTGGCGGCAAAAGCGGTCAACCCCGGCACAGACATCATCGCGGTGCAGCCGGCGGCATCGCCTGCCGCAAAACTGTCGCTGGCACAGGGTTTCCCCGTTGACCCGTATCAGCACGAACCCACCCTCGCCGACGGGTTGGCGGGTGGATTCGGCAGCATCCCCTTTTATTTGGCGCGCACGCTGATTGAAACCGTGCTGGTATATTCGGAATCGGAAATTCGACGGGCAATCTTCACCCTGCTGAACCGCGAACAATTGCTGGTAGAAGCGTCCGGGGCGATAGCCGTTGCCCCGTTACTGGCAAACCCGGCACAATTTGCCGGAAAAACGGTGGTGTGCGTTCTGACCGGCGCAAATATTGACACAGCCGTCGTTGCCAATATCATTCAAGAATACGGGGAAAATTAACCCAACAACCATCACCCACCTTCGGGAACACACCTTTATGCCGTTGCAATACGCTTTGTTCGATTTGGATGACACACTATATCCGCGCGATACACCCGTTATGCCTGCCATTGGCGAGCGCATAAAAACATATTTGATGGACACCTTGGGTTTAACTTATCAAGAAGCCACCGAACGCCGGGCATATTTTAATTACACCTATGGCACGGTTTTACGCGGTTTATTGCAGGAAGAAGCGGTGGATATTGATGAATATTTGGCGTTTGTGCACGATATTCCCGTGGCGGAATATATCCGCCCCAACCCGAAACTTGCCGAATGCTTGAAAGCGCTGCCCCTGCGAAAATTCATTTTCACCAACTCATATCGCCGGCACGCCGAAAATGTGCTTGCCGTGCTGGGCGTGTCCGATGCTTTTGAAGAGATTTTCGACATTCGCACCGTTAATTATGTCAGCAAACCCGCCCTGCACCCATACCTCACCGTGGTGCATCGGCTGGGTACTACCCCCGAAACCTGCGTTTACATTGACGACCAATCGCGTAATTTGAAACAACCCAAACTACTGGGCATGACCACCGTGCTGGTAGATGCCGAACCCAACCAATGGGTAGACATCAGCGTAAAAAACGTGGTAGATGCCTGCTGGGCGCTGCATTATCTGGTAGATTATCAGGCAAATGAGGATTAACCCATGGAACAATTGATTGCGCCGAATACCGTGCACACCACTTTTCATGTCCGTTACGCCGAAACCGATGCGATGGGTATTGTGCATCATTCCACCTACCTTGTTTGGTTTGAAGAGGCTCGCAGCGCGCTGATGCGGGTACAGGGTACCAGTTATGCCCAATTTGAAGCCGATGGTGTATCGTTGGCGGTGTCGGAAGTGGCAATGCGTTTCATCGCCCCGGCAAAATACGACCAACTCATTACCGTCGAGTGTCATTTGGCGGAAGTGAAAAGCCGGAAGATGACGTTTGAGTATACCGTTTTCAATGCCGAAACCGGACAGAAACTCACCACCGGCATCACCCGCCATATCTGCATCAACCGCGCCGGTCACACAACCCGCATCCCGCCGCAGTGGATAGCGCGATGGTCGGCGGAAAACAGTTGACAACTTCCCCCTAGCCGTTTATACTTTCTATTGCCGGTAACACAATTTCATATCTCTTGGAGGAGGAATTCAATGGAGAAGATATGGTTCAAAGAATATGATGAAGGTGTCCCGCACACCATAGATATTCCCGACATTACCGTTGACCGCTTTTTAACAGACACGGTTAAACGCTTTCCCGATAACACCGCCCTGATTTTCTTCAACCGCAAAATCACCTACGCCGAATTGAACACACTCGCCGATAAATTTGCCGCGGCATTGCAAGCAAACGGTTTTCAAAAAGGCGACCGCATTGCCCTGTATATGCCCAACTGTCCGCAATACACCATCGCCTATTATGGCGCACTGCGTGCCGGTGGCATCGTTGTGCCCAGCAACCCGCTGTACGTTCCCCGCGAGCTGGAACATCAAATAAAAGATTCCGGCGCAACATATATTGTGTCATTAAGTTTAATGTACGGACGATTGAAAAAAGTGCGGTCGGGGCTTAACCTTAAAAAAGTGATTGTCACCAACATTAAAGAATATTTCCCGCCGGTGCTCAAACTGCTTTTCACCCTGCTGAAAGAAAACAAACCCGATATGAACGGCGAACGCCACCGCACCGACATTTCCGGCGATGCCGATACGGTATGGCTGCAAGATTTTCTGCGTGAAGGCAGCGGCAAACCCGCACCGGTAGAAGTTTCGGCGGAAGATACCGCCGTGCTGATGTACACCGGCGGCACTACCGGCGTACCGAAAGGCGCGCAACTGACGCACCGCAACTTGGTTGCCAACGCATTGCAAGTTGCCGCGTGGATTCCCGGTAACAAAGACGGCGAAGAGGTAATGATGACCGCTTTGCCGCTGACGCACAGTTACTCGATGACCGTTTCTCAAAACCATTCCATCTATCGCGGGTTCGCGCAGGTGCTCATTCCCAACGCCCGCGATTTAACCGACGTGCTGAAAAATCTGGACAAACACCGCGTATCACTTTTTCCCGGCGTGCCCACCCTGTACACCGCCATCAACAACCACCCCGATGTGAAAGCCGGAAAATACAACCTGTCATCCATCAAAGCGTGTATCAGCGGTGCGTCGGGTTTGCCGCAAGAAGTACAAAAAGAATTTATGAATATCACCGGCGGCAAACTCATCGAAGGTTACGGGCTGAGTGAGGCTTCACCGGTGTGTACCACCAACCCGCTCGGCAGCATGGGTAAAATCGGCACCATCGGCGTGCCCATCCCCAACACCGATGTGAAAATTGTCGATACCGAAACCGGGCAAAAAGTGCTGCCCATCGGTGAAATCGGCGAATTGTGCGTGCGCGGTCCGCAGGTGATGAGAGGCTACTGGAACATGCCCACCGAAACCGCCAACGTCCTTCGCCCCGATGAAAACGGCGACGTGTGGCTGTACACCGGTGACATCGCTGCCATGGATGAAGACGGCTATATTACCATCAAAGACCGCAAAAAAGATATGATTATCGCCGGAGGCTACAATATTTATCCCAACGAAGTGGAAGACGTGCTGTACAGCCATCCCGCCATTTTAGAAGCGGCGGTGGTCGGCGTGCCGCACGAAACCCGCGGTGAAGTGGTAAAAGCCTTTGTGGTGTTGAAAGAAGGGCAATCGCTGACGGAAGAAGAATTACGGGCGTGGTGCAAAAAAGAGATGCGGGCATACATGGTTCCCAAATATGTGGCATTCCGCGATGAACTGCCAAAAACAATGGTCGGCAAAATTTT
>CAYPNZ010000353.1:1903-3727 GCA_964411845.1 uncultured Anaerolineaceae bacterium | reverse complement strand
GTGACAACCCATGCGCAACCGTTTGCCCCGATTGATTTGAATGAAGTGGTGGCAGGCGTGCTGCAAGATTTGGAAACCCGCATTGCCGAAACGGAGGCAACCATTACGGTGGGGCAACTGCCCACCATCGAAGCCGAACCGACACAGATGCGGCAACTTTTCCAAAACCTCATCAGCAACGCCATCAAATTTCACCGGGATGGCATCCCCCCGGAAATTAACATTGCCGCCCGTTGCGATTTCCACCCGGAAGAACAGCGGGAATTGTGCCGTATTTCCGTTGCCGATAACGGTATCGGTTTCGACCCGAAATATCTCGACCGGATTTTTGCCGTGTTCCAACGACTGCACAACCGGGGCGATTACCCCGGCACGGGTGTGGGGCTGGCGCTGTGCCGAAAAATTGTTTTGCGCCATCAAGGAACCATCACCGCCGAAAGCACGCCCGGCAAAGGGGCTACCTTTATTGTGATGCTTCCCGTCCGGCAGCGTGCGCCCATTTCAAAAGGGTAATCGTGCCAAAAATTACAAGTTGTGGTACAATCTTCCGCCGGTAGTCCATTGCCAAGAGGTTTGCATGCACAAAAAACATATCATTTTTATTTTTGCCGCACTTTTCGCCGCGCTCGGTGTGTCGGCGTGCAGCAGATACCCGTTATTGTACGATGTGTCCGTATCGCCGGATGTGATTTCTCCCAATGCCGACGGTATTGACGATACAACCCGTATCAGTTATAAATTATCGCGCAGCGCCGATTTGTCCATCTATTTGGTTGATGAGCAGGGTAACGAACATTATTTCCGCGACCATCGCCGGCGTTCCGCCGGCAGTTACCGCGTGGATTTCGGCGGGGTGATTGACGGCGCGATGCTGCCCGACGGGCAGTATATTTGGGTGGTAGAAGCGGTGGCAGACGACGGACAATCGGGGCGAGAAAACGGCAGCCTTGTTTTGAAAGATGCCGATACCACCCGTCCGGAATTTCAGGGGTTTAGCGTTTATCCCCAAGAATTTACCCCCAACCGAGACGGCATCAACGACCGGGTGACCATCAATTATTACCTCACCAAAAAAGCCGATGTGCAAGTGTATCTCATTGCCCCCGACGGTGAAACACGCTATCCCATTGAAGAAAAAGAACGCGATGTGGAACCGGGCGAACCCGGTTTTCATACCTATGATTATGAGGGCGGCGTGGATTTGGGCGCAGAGCCGCCGCCCGACGGCACATACATCATCCGCGCCGAAGCGGTGGACGAAGTGGGAAACCGCACGGTGGTGACGGATACGCTTACCATTGCCGAAGGGGGCGTGCCCCGCGCAGATATTGTCGGCGGAACGGTAGACTTTTACAACCCGGAAACGGGCGACCGTACCGTACCGCTGGGACACACACTGGCGTTCACGCTGACGGTGGAGAATTTCGGCGATGTGCCCATTCGCACCATCGGACCGAGTTCCGGCGCACATTACACCAGCGATGAAAATTTCAACACGCTGGGATTTCCGCAATCATCCGGCGTGTGGCGGGTGGGCATTGATTTTGAGGGCAATCCCAGTTACGCTTACCCCTATCGTTGGGCGGTCGGCAATTTGGATGAGTTGGAACAGCGGGTTATCAATGGGCACACGGAATATTATTTGATGCCCGGCAAACGTGCCATCGTCACCGGCACCATTCAACTGGTGGATATTCCACTGGGCAACAAAGATACGGTTTATTTTTGGGCGGGGCTTATTCACGAAGATGTGGCAATTGATGCTTTTAATGACCACGTTGACCCCACCCAAATTAACATTGGTTTTTGAAACAGCGTTGCAAC
>CAYPNZ010000353.1:0-1803 GCA_964411845.1 uncultured Anaerolineaceae bacterium | reverse complement strand
ATGACCACGTTGACCCCACCCAAATTAACATTGGTTTTTGAAACAGCGTTGCAACCCTGCAACTCTGCAACTCTGTAACTCTGCAACTTTTAAAAAGGAGACACACTATGACAAACGCAATTCAATCTTATCTCGCCAAAACCGCACCGGCAGACATCAACGCCGCATTTCTGGCATACATCGCCAACCTTACCGAAGTGGCGAGTGTTGCGCCGAATGTCGCCCGCACCATCGTGCAGGAATTGGCAGACCAGCGCACGAACCTGAAACTCATCGCCAGCGAAAACTACTCATCCCTGCCGACCCAATTGGCAATGGGCAACCTGTTCACCGACAAATATGCCGAAGGTTTTCCCGGACACCGTTTTTACGCCGGATGCGATAATGTGGACGATGTGGAAAGTTACGCCGCACAAAAAGCGTGCGAAATTTTCGGCGCGGAACACGCCTATGTTCAACCGCACAGCGGCGCCGATGCGAATATGATTGCCTATTGGGCAATCCTCACCGCCCGGGTGGAAACCCCCGCACTGGAAGAACTGGGCGATATGAACCCGTCACATCTGTCGCGCGAAGATTGGGACACCATCCGCGCCAAATTGGGCAACCAGCGGCTGATGGGGCTGGATTACTATTCCGGCGGGCACCTGACGCACGGCTACCGTTTTAATGTTTCCGCGCAGATGTTTGACGCCTACACCTATACCGTCAACCGCGAAACGGGCTTGCTCGATTACGATGAACTCGAAGCGATGGCAAAAGAAGTAAAACCGCTCATCCTGCTGGCGGGGTACAGCGCCTATCCGCGTGCCATCAACTTCCGCCGCATGCGAGAAATTGCCGACAAAGTGGGCGCGGTCTTTATGGTTGATATGGCGCACTTTGCCGGGCTGGTTGCCGGTGGCGTGTTCGAGGGCGACTTTAACCCCGTACCGCACGCGCATGTCGTCACCACCACCACCCACAAAACGTTGCGCGGTCCGCGCGGCGGGATGGTGCTCTGCAAACAAGAATTTGCAGAATATGTGGACAAAGGCTGCCCGATTGTCATCGGTGGTCCGTTGCCGCATGCCATTGCCGCCAAAGCGGTGGCTTTCACCGAAGCCGCCAAACCGGCATTCAAAGCCTATGCTCAAAAAATTGTGGAAAACGCTCGAACGCTCGCCGATGCCTGCATCGCCGAGGGGATGACCGTTGCCACCGGCGGCACCGACAACCACATGCTGCTCATTGACGTGCGCCCCTTCGGGCTGAACGGTCGTCAGGGCGAAAGCGTCCTGCGCGAAGTGGGGATGACCCTCAACCGGAATGCCCTGCCGTTTGACACCAACGGACCGTGGTACACCAGCGGCTTGCGCATCGGCACGCCGGCAACCACCACACTCGGTATGGGCGCGGCTGAAATGAAGGAGATTGCCGCCATCATCAATTTGGTGCTGTCGAATACCGTGCCTGCCACCATCGAAAGCGGCAAAAACGCGGGCAAACCGAGCAAAGCACGGTACGTGCTGGATGATGCCGTTCGCACCGAAGCCAAAGCCCGCATCAAAGCCCTGCTCGACCGCTACCCGGTTTACCCCGAACTCGATTTGGCATTCTTGCAGGAACACTTTGGATAGTTAGAGATTGGTTGATTAGAGATTGGATGGTGAGACTCGCCTGAAAAAAGGTCGATTTTTCACCACAGAGGCACAGAGAAGCCGAGAAATTCATATTTTTGAGTTTGGAGGTAAAGTTGCCGGCAAAACCGCAGATACCGGCACATAGGCGGCTCTCAAACTTTATTTTTCTCTGTGCCTCTGC
>CAYPNZ010000352.1:1542-3729 GCA_964411845.1 uncultured Anaerolineaceae bacterium | reverse complement strand
TTGCTGATGGATTTGCTGGTGATGACGGAACTGGTATTCGGCGCCATGTGGACGATTTTCGCCCCGGCATCTTGATGCTGCCCTTTGCCGGCAAACGCAATCGACAAAACCTCGCCGTGTGCGCCTTCTTCCATCAACCACACTGCCGGATATTTCATGGTCAACTTGGAACCGAGATTGCCATCAACCCATTCCATCGTGGCGTTTTTGTATGCCATGGCGCGTTTGGTAACCATATTGTAAACATTGGTTGACCAGTTTTGGATGGTGGAATAGCGGCAGCGCGCGCCTTCTTTAACGATGATTTCCACCACAGCCGAATGCAGACTGTCGGTGGAATAGGTAGGGGCGGTACAGCCTTCAACATAATGCACATACGCGCCTTCATCCACAATAATGAGGGTGCGCTCGAATTGCCCCATGTTTTGGGCATTGATGCGGAAATACGCTTGCAGCGGCAAATCAATGTGCACACCTTTCGGCACGTAAATAAAACTGCCCCCCGACCATACGGCGGTGTTCAGTGCGGCGAATTTGTTGTCTGACAGGGGAATCACCGTGCCGAAATACTCGCGGAAGAGGTCTTCGTGCTCGCGCAAGCCGCTGTCGGTATCTAAAAAGATAACCCCTTTCGATTCCAACTCTTTTTTGATGTTGTGATAGATGACTTCACTTTCATACTGCGCACCGACGCCCGCCAAAAATTTCTGCTCGGCTTCGGGGATGCCCAGTTTATCGAACGTATTTTTGATGTCATCGGGCACATCATCCCACGAGCGCGCCTGCCCGTCGGTTGGTTTAATGTAATAGTAAATATCGTTGAAATCAATTTCGTACATTTTGGGGCTGCCCCAATTGGGCATCGGGCGTTTCATAAAATGATGATACGCCTTTAACCGCATATCGAGCATCCATTTCGGTTCTTTTTTCATCGCCGAAATGTTACGCACAATCTCTTCGGTCAACCCTTTTTCCGCTTTGAAAATATAATCTTCGGGGCTGCTGAACCCATATTTATAATCGCCTACGTTTACATCTACCGGTTGCGACATTCGTCACCTCTTTTATGCGTATTCTTTAATAATTTCGTCGTAGCCTTCGGCTTCCAGTCGTTCCGCCAATTCTTGCCCGCCGGATAAAATGATGCGTCCTTTAACCAAAATGTGGACAAAATCGGGTTTAATGTAATTCAGGATGCGGTTGTAGTGGGTAATTACAATCACGCCCATGTTGTTGCCGGCTTTTACGGCGTTTACCCCTTCGGAAACGATGCGCAGCGCATCAATATCCAACCCGGAGTCGGTTTCATCCATAATGGCGAATTTCGGCTGCAACAGTGCCATCTGCAAAATTTCGGCGCGTTTCTTTTCGCCGCCGGAAAAGCCGTCATTCAAATATCGCCGCGCAAACGAGCGATCCATTTTCAGCATTTCCATCTTTTCCAACAGCAGTTTCCGAAATTGGGTGATGGGCATATCGCCGTGCACGGCATTGACGGCGGTGCGCAAAAAGTTTGCCATGCTCACCCCGGGAATGGCGGTGGGGTACTGAAACGCCAAAAAGATGCCATGTTGGGCGCGTTCGTCGGGGCTCATTTCCAGCACGTTTTCATCGCCCATAAAAACTTCGCCCGCTTCAACTTCATATTTGGGATGCCCGGCAAGCGCGTATGCCAGCGTACTTTTGCCGCCGCCGTTTGGTCCCATAATGGCATGCACTTCGCCTTGTTTCACTTCCAAGTTGATGCCCTGTAAAATGGGTTTTTCTTCAACACTGACGTGCAAATTTTTTATGGATAAGGTTAATGACATGGTTCTATTTTCTCCATCTGAATGAATTTCTGTTTTCAACAACCGACCGGTTGTAACATCGAGGGTATTCTACAAGTGCCGGTTTAATTTGTCAACTTTTTTGTTGTTTAATTTTGCAATGTCTCATGCGCTATGCTATAATTTTCAGCGTTGAAGGTAAAAAAGGGTGGCAAATGCCAAAAACCGGATTGTTAAACGATATTCATATCCCCAAAACGCGCCGTTTGATACTGTTGGCGCTAAAAGAGCACGGGCGGCTCACCGCCGACCAACTCGCCGAGATGCTCAATATCAGCGCGGTTGCCGTGCGGCGGCATTTGGATAATCTTAAACACGCGCATCTCATTGCTTACGAAGAGGTTCAGCGCGGGGTGGG
>CAYPNZ010000352.1:0-1532 GCA_964411845.1 uncultured Anaerolineaceae bacterium | reverse complement strand
GGTCGCCCCGGTTTTGAATATTACCTTACCTCCAAAGCCGACAACCTCTTCCCGCGCAACTATCAGGAACTTGCCGCCGATGTCATTTTAACCGTCCGCGATATGTACGGCAAAGAAGCGGTAGACGCCATTTTTAAAAAACGCGCCGATAAAATTGCCCGCCAATATCAACCGTTGATTACGGGTACTACACTGGAAAAACGAGTGGAACAGTTGGTAGCATTGCGGCAAGAAGACGGCTATATGGCAAGTTGGCAAAAAGAAGCCGACGGCTCCATCACCATTACCGAACACAATTGCCCCATCCAGCACGTGGCATCGGAATGCGCCCAAGCCTGTCACGAAGATTTGATACTTTTTTCCAACCTGCTTGATGCCGATGTCATTCGTATGAACAACCAAGCCAACGGTGATGCCACCTGCGCCTACAAAATTGTAGACAAATCGTAACCCGCCCCAACTTTCGACTCATTGGTCAATCTGTTGTAAAATGCTGAAAATTTTTATTGAGACCGAGGACACTGTATGTCACACGTAACCAAAGAACAAGTTTTAGCCGCATTAAGCCACGTCATCGAACCGGAACTGCACATGGATATGGTGTCGCTGAATATGATTCAGAACATCGAAATTTCCGGCGGCGATGTGCGCTTCGATGTTATTTTAACCACCCCCGCCTGCCCCCTGAAAGGGCAAATTCAAGCCGAATGCGAAGCCGCCGTCAAGCAAATTCCCGGCGTTACCGGCGTAGATGTAAATTTGGAATCGCAAGTACCCGCCGATGCCCGCTTGATGGGTAAACTGGAAATAGGCATAAAAAACACCGTTGCCGTTGCCAGCGGCAAAGGCGGCGTCGGCAAAAGTACCGTTGCCACCAATCTGGCGTTGTCGCTGGCGCTGGAAGGCGCAAAAGTCGGGCTGCTGGATGCCGACATTTACGGACCCAACATTCCGCTGATGATGGGGGTAGATGCCAAACCGCGCGCCTTCAACGGGAAAATCGTCCCGCCGGTGGGGCACGGCGTAAAACTCATCAGTATGGGTTTTTTGGTTGACCCCAAGCAGCCGCTTATTTGGCGCGGACCGATGCTGCATGGCACCATCCGCCAGTTTTTGGAAGATGTGGATTGGGGCGATTTGGACTATCTGATTATTGACCTGCCCCCCGGCACCGGCGACGCCAGCCTCAGTTTGGCGCAGAGCATGAGCCTGACCGGCGCAGTCATCGTTACCACCCCGCAAGAAGTTTCTACCAGCGATGTCATCCGCAGTATCGGCATGTTCCGCCAGTTGAATGTGCCCATTTTGGGGCTGGTTGAAAATATGAGTTATTTCATCGCCCCCGACACCGGCACACGATACGATATTTTCGGGCACGGCGGCGGCAAAAAAATGGCAGATGAAAATCACATTGCCTTTTTGGGCGAAATCCCCATCGAAATTGCCGTGCGCGAAGGGGGCGACCAAGGTACGCCGATTGTGGTGCGCGACCCGGAATCGGCGGCGGCACAGGCAATTCGGAAAGTCTCCCG
>CAYPNZ010000351.1:0-3741 GCA_964411845.1 uncultured Anaerolineaceae bacterium | reverse complement strand
CTAAAAACTGTCTCCCTCACAGGGAACCACAGTTTTTACAGCGGGAGCGACGGGACTTGAACCCGCGATCTTCGGCTTGACAGGCCGATATGTTAACCAACTACACCACGCCCCCAAAACTTTATTCTTTTGTTAAAACGAAATACTGTCTCGCTCAACTGGCGGAAAGTTTAGCACAATCTGTTTTTTTGGGCAAATTTCTTGTGGTAAATTTTGTGTGCCGTCAGCGCACGGTTATAAAATCGGCGGGGTGATAACCGCAATCACACGCAACATCTCATCTCCAACAGCCGCCATTCGCCGTAACATCGGGCTGTCAAAATAAGCGGTGTCACCTGCGGTAAGATGGTAAATATTATCCCCCAATTGCAATTCCAATTCCCCCTGCAATACATATAAAAATTCTTCGGTGTGCTGTTTCAACGGTGTGGCAAAATTTTCGCCGGTGGGTTCCTGTTCATACAGCAACGCTTCCATTTTATGGTACAAACTGGGCGTTAAAAGTTTGTAGACCTGATTTGAATATTTATCTTTTAATGTTAGTTGCTGATTATGACGCACCACCGGACTTTTTTCGTATGGTTCCAACAAAAAGTAAAAAACCGGTACATCCAACGCCTCGCTGATTTTTCGCAACGATTCTATGGACGGACTGCTTTGGTCGCGTTCAATCAAACTTAAAAAACTGGATGTCAAACCAACAGATTCGGCTAATTCTCGCAAACTCAAATTTAGTTCTTTTCTGCGTGTCCGAATTCTTTCTCCGAGTTGCATAAAATACCACCTCTCCGCGCTTGGTATCAATGGATATACCGATTGTACCACACTATTGCAAATTTAATCAATCTATGCTCGATTTTTTGGACTATATTTAATATATACTTGACACAACATCTAAATCGTGCTATTTTATAGTAACTTAGAGGTTCCTTCTACACGCTAAACCTGCGAACATTGTCGTCGCAGTATCCTATAAACTCGTTGCCGGAAGCGCACAACTTTTGCTGCCAAATGATGTATTTGCCGGAGGTTACACATCTACATAATGTGAATTGTCTTAATTGACAACGGGTAATATAAGGAGGTGAACGTTAAAAATAATTTTGTGCTACATTTGGCGATATGTCAAATTCTTTTTGACAGCGCTATCGTTTTATCTTAAAATTGAGATACTTCCATTAACTTTATACCATCCATCGAAGAAAAATTCTACTTTACTGTACTTTGATAGATGCCGAGTTTGTACAGTCACACTTTCGGCACCCGTAAAACTTCATCAATCAAAGGAGATGACTTATGAAGTTTATTGACCTGACTATTCCGCTTGGTATTGGCACACCTGCGTGGCCCACATACGAACCATTGCAAGTAAAATACTTTAAGCGCTTGGCGCCCAATGGGGCAAACGGACAACTGGTTACCCACAGTAATCACGTTGGCACCCACCTTGACGGCGAAATCCACTTTTACACCCCCGGCAAAGACATCGCCAACCTAGATTTTGACTTTCTCACCGGCGAAGCCGCCATCGTTGACCTGAGCGATGTGTGCGGCGATTACGACATCTACACCCCCGAAATGATTGAAGAACGTGTCGAAGTCAAAGAAAACGACATCCTCATAACCCACACCGGTTATCACCACTTTGGCTGGGACCAACCCTATGGCAACGAAGTACGCTATATGGTTATGCACCCCGGTCCCGATGCCCGCTTCGCCAAATGGCTGGAAGAAAAGAAAATCAAATGGGTCGGTGTAGACTGCGGCAGTGCCGACCATCCCATGAACACCAAAATTCGAGACTGGATGCCCGCTCAAGCCGAACAAGCCGACCAACATATGCGCGAAAAATACGGCAAATCGCTGGCAGAAATCTTCACCCCCGATATGTACCAAATGATGCACCTGTGGATGTTCCCCAAAGGCATTATCCACGCCGAATGTGTCGGCGGCGATATTGACCTGCTGGTGAACCGCCGCGTGCAAGTGGCTTGCTTCCCGTGGCGATTTGTGGACGGCGAATCAAGCATCGCCCGTATTGTGGCAATGGTTGACGATGACGAATACGAAGAACTGATGAAGAAAAAAGAAAGTATGCCCAAAACCAAATTCGGCGACTGCTACGACCCCGAACACGTCAAACGCCTCGGTGGACGCGGCAGAACCTACTAGCAGGAGACGCTCATGGCTGTTACCAAAGTTGAAATCCGTTCCGGCGCATATTATGATTCGGTGGTGCTGATGCAACTTCAGCGCGCACTGGCTGACCTGCCCGGCGTAATTGACGCCGGCGTGGTGATGGGTACCGACGCCAACAAAGAAGTGCTGGCACAAAGCGATTTGCTCACCGACGACGCCAAAACCGCCCAACCCGACGATATGCTCATCGTGGTAAAAGGCGAAACCGAAGCCGCCGCCGATGAAGCGTTGAGCAAAGTTGACGGCTTGCTCTCTCGCAAGCGGGGCGAAGGCGTAGAAGCCGCCTACCTGCCCAAAAGCATCGAAGCCGCCGTAGATATGCTGCCCGCCGCGCAGTGGGTACTCATCTCCGTGCCGGGGCGGTACGCCGCCGGTGTGGCACGACAAGCGCTGGAACACAACAAACACGTTTTTCTGTACAGCGACAACGTCTCGCCGGACGATGAAATTTCACTGAAAACGACCGCCGCCGAAAAAGGCTTGCTGGTTATGGGTCCCGATTGCGGCACGGCAATCGTCAACGGCATCGGCTTGGGCTTTGCCAACCGGGTGCGGCGCGGACCCATCGGCGTGGTGGCTGCCAGCGGCACCGGCTTGCAGCAAACCACCGCCCGCATCCACCAACTGGGCGGCGGCATCACCCACGCATTGGGCACCGGCGGGCGCGATTTAAAAGAAGCCGTCGGTGCAATTACCGCCCGCCAAAGCCTGCAACTGCTCATTGACGACCCCAACACCACCGTCATCGTGCTGGTTTCCAAACCGCCCGCCCCCGCCGTCGCCGAAAAACTGTTGACGCTGGCGCGTTCCACCGAAAAACCGGTGGTGGTGGACTTTATCGGCTACACCCCGCCCGCCCGGCGTATGGACAACCTTTACTTCGTCTCCACTTTCGATGAAGCGGCGGAAATGGCGGTTTCACTGGCAAACAATCCCCCCCAACCCGAAACATTGCCGCTCGACAAATTTGCCGCCGGGCAAAAATACCTGCGCGGACTCTTCTCCGGCGGCACACTGGCATACGAAGCCCAACTCATCCTGAAAGAATATCTGCCCAACGTGCTATCGAACGCGCCGCTGGATGCCTCTTTTAAAATGAAGGACGCGGTCGTTAGTGAGGGAAACTGCATTGTTGATTTGGGCGAAGATGAATTTACCGTGGGACGTTTGCACCCGATGATGGACAACGATTTGCGCATTCGCCGCTTGCTGAAAGAAGCCGAAGACCCCGACGTGGCGGTTATTTTCCTCGATGTGGTTCTGGGCGACGGCGCACACCCCGACCCCGCCGGCGAACTCGCCCCCGCCATTGCCGATGCGAAAGCCATCGCCGCCGATGCCGGACGGTTTTTGGAAGTTGTCGCCGTGGTGGTCGGCACCGATGAAGACCCGCAGGATATGGATGCTCAAATCACCATGCTGAAAAACGCCGGCGCGCGCGTTGAAACCAGCAACGACCGCGCCACCCGTTACGTCGGCAAACTCATTCAAGCGCTCAACCCCGCCGACCGGCAACCGGCAGACAAACTGCCCCCCGTTGAC
>CAYPNZ010000350.1:0-3747 GCA_964411845.1 uncultured Anaerolineaceae bacterium | reverse complement strand
TCATCAAAATTCAGGCAAAGATGGACACCTTTCAGGGGAAAAGCAAATTTACCACCTGGGCGACCAAAATTGCCATCAACCATCTCATCAGCGAATTGCGCCGCCGGCACTGGCAGAATGTATCGCTGCAACAGGTGGTGGAAAGCGGCACAACCCTGGAAGATGTGCTGGCAGCCACCCCGACGCATGCCGGTAATCCCTCCATGTCGGCGGAACGGCAGATGGTGTGGCAAGCCGTGCAATCGGTACTGGAAAACGACTTGACAGACCGTCAGCGGCAAGTGTTGGTCGCCACGCAACTCAATGGCGTGCCGATGCAGGAAGTGGCAAAAATGCTGAACACCAACGTCAACAATCTATACAAATTACTGCACGATGCACGCTTAAAATTGAAAAAAACGTTGTTGGCGCAAGGGTTGGAACCGGAATATATTTTGCAACTTTTCGCCGGGTAAAGCGGCAGGCTGATTTTATTTTCTCGCCGGAAACGTAAGGTTCATTACAAAAATGCGTCTGAAACATTGATGGTACATTCAAACGAATTTGTGCATAACTTAATACAATTGTCCCTGCGCAGCAGAGAAACGGAAATCGGCTGCGAAGCATGCGAAAGCGCGCTCGACCAGTATGTGGATTTGCTGCTGGCGGGTGAAAATCCCGAACAGGTGATGCCGGCGCTGGCACAGCATCTTTCGGTGTGTGCCTGCTGTCATTCGGAATACGAAGCGCTGCTGGTGGCGGTCATGGCTGCGGCAAAAGAGGAATGATTGCCAAAAATCCCCCCAAAAGACGGTTTGTCTCATTGTGGCAACCGTCTTTTTTATTCCGTCCGAAATTGCATATAATGAAAGAGATTGACAGGAGGCACGAAACAATGAAACACGCAGTCAGTATCAGTTTGGGGAGTTCTGCCCGCAACAAAAAAGTGGAAATCACCCTCGGCGGCGAAAAAATCATCATCGAGCGCATCGGCACGGATGGCGACGAAAAAGCCGCCCGCCGCATGTTCGCCGAAATGGACGGCAAAGTGGATGCTTTCGGCGTGGGTGGGGTAGAATTGTACATTCGGCTGGGCGAAAAAGAATATCCGCTGCGGTCGGGCATCAATTTGGTAAAAGATGTGCGCCAAACCCCCGCCGTGGACGGGCGCGGGCTGAAACACACGCTCGAAAGCCGGGTGATGCAAATCATCGAACCGCAGCTCGATGAGCCGCTGTCGCCCCGCAAAGCGATGATGACGCTGGGTGTTGACCGGTTCGGTATGGCGCAATCGCTGGTAAATGCCGGGTTCGATACCGTTTTTTGCGATATTATGTTCGGGTTGGGCTTGCCCATTCCGCTGTACAGCCTGAAAAGCCTGCAAGTGTTGGGCAGTATTTTATTGCCGGTTGTCGGGCTGGCGCCCATCAGTATGATTTATCCCACCGGCGACGACCAAAATGAAATTGTGCCGAAATACGAAAAATGGTTCAAATACGGGTCGGTCATCGCCGGCGATTTTCTGTACATCCGCAAACATCTGCCCGACGATTTAACCGGGCAGAGCATTGTTACCAACACCACCACCGCCGCCGATGCGGAATTACTGCGCGCGCGCGGGCTGAAATATCTCATCACCACCACCCCCGTGTTCGACGGGCGCACCTTCGGCACCAACATGCTGGAAGCCGCCTTGACGGCATACGCGGGCAAAGGTCGCCCCCTAACCGATGCGGAACTCATCGCATTGTTGGATGAGTTGGGTATCGGACCTACATTCCAAAAGTTAAATTGAGGATTCTATGACCCAACCCTTTTTTTCCGATATGGATAAATACCTTTTTGCCGAGGGGAACCACGAGCGCGTTTACGAAAAACTCGGGGCGCACATCACCGAGATTGACGGCGTGACCGGCGTACATTTTGCCGTGTGGGCACCCAACGCGAAGGCAGTCTATTTGGTGGGCGATTTTAATTTTTGGAACAGCACCGCCCACCCGATGATGAGTCTCGGCGAGAGCGGCGTGTGGACACGCTTTGAGCCGGGTTTGGGCGTGGGCACGCTCTACAAATTCCGCATTGAAACCCACGACGGGCGCATGCTGGAAAAAGCCGACCCTTACGCCTTCGCCGCCGAACTGCGCCCGCAAACCGCCTCGGTGGTGACGGATTTAAGCGCCTACACTTGGCGCGACGGTGACTGGCTCGCTCGGCGCGCCGCGGCGCAGGCACTCGATGCCCCGCTGGCTGTGTATGAAGTGCATCTCGGCAGTTGGCAGCGCGGCGAAGGCAATCGCTACCTGACCTACGCCGAACTTGCCGACCGGCTCATCCCGTATGTCAAAGAATTGGGGTATACCCACATCGAATTGCTGCCCATCGCCGAACATCCCTTCGATGCGTCGTGGGGCTATCAGGTGGTCAATTATTATGCACCCACCAGCCGTTTCGGTTCGCCGCAAGATTTTATGGCATTTGTGGACGCTTGCCATCAAGCGGGCATCGGCGTGATTGTAGACTGGGTTCCCGCGCATTTTCCCAAAGATGCGCACGGCTTGGGCGAATTTGACGGCACGCATCTGTATGAGCACGCCGACCCCCGCAAAGGCGAGCATAAAGACTGGGGCACATACATTTTCAACTACGGGCGAAATGAAGTCCGCGCCTTTTTGCTTTCCAATGCCGTTTTCTGGTTCGACAAATATCACATTGACGGCTTGCGGGTAGACGCGGTGGCATCCATGCTCTATCTCGATTATTCCCGCAACGATGGCGAATGGATTCCCAACATTTACGGCGGGCGCGAAAATTTGGAAGCCATCGCGTTTTTGAAACGGTTTAACGAAGTGACGCACGGCATTTTCCCCGACATTCTCACTTTTGCCGAAGAATCAACCGCCTGGCCCCAAGTTTCGCGTCCGGTGTATCTGGGCGGGCTTGGTTTCGATTTGAAGTGGAATATGGGCTGGATGCACGACACGCTCGATTATATGAGCAAAGAACCGATTTACCGTAAATATCATCATAACGAGCTGACGTTTTCGCTGATATACGCCTTCACCGAACAATTTATCCTGCCGTTGTCGCACGATGAAGTGGTGCACATGAAAGGCTCGATGGTCGCCAAAATGTCCGGCGACGACTGGCAGAAATTCGCCAATTTACGAGCCTATTACGGCTATATGTACGGACATCCCGGCAAAAAATTGCTTTTTATGGGTGGCGAATTCGGGCAATGGACGGAGTGGGATTTTGAGCATTCGCTGCGGTGGGATGAGTTGGATTATCCGCCCCATCGGGGCTTGTGGAAATTGGTGCAAGATTTGAACCGGGTGTACCGCGAACATCCCGCCCTTTTTGAGGTTGATTTTGAACCGAGCGGCTTTGAATGGATAGATGCCAACGACAGCGAAAACAGTGTGATTGCCTTTTTACGCTATAACCGTACCCGCGATGAATTTTTGGTGTTTGTGTGCAATTTTACCCCCGTGCCGCGCGGAAATTATCGCATCGGCGTGCCGGAAGACGGATTTTACGCGGAGTTGCTCAATACCGATGCGGAAATCTATTGGGGCAGCGGCGCCGGCAATTTGGGCGGCGTGCAAAGCGAACCGCTGTCGTGGCACAATCGCCCGCATTCCATCGGTTTAACCCTGCCGCCGCTCAGCACCCTGATTTTGAAACTGAAATGATGATGAAAACCACCGCTGTCAGTTGCTCGAATATCGCATTCATCAAATACTGGGGTAATACCGACCATAAATTGCG
>CAYPNZ010000349.1:0-3748 GCA_964411845.1 uncultured Anaerolineaceae bacterium | reverse complement strand
AGACCATCACGCCCCACCACACCAAATTCCATATCATTTGATAGGCAAACGTGGGGTGAAAACGGGTGGTCGCTTCCGGGAAAGCGGTCAAATCCGTCCACGGGGCGATGCGATGGGCGGCATCAATGGGAATGCCCCACGGCAGGGTGGTGGGCGGACCGTACAATTCTTGATTGATGAAATTTCCCCAGCGCCCGATGGCTTGTCCCAATAGCAGGGCGGGACCGGCGGCATCTGCCAGCAGCCAAAAATCAATGTTGTATTTTTTGGTATACCACCAGCCCACCAACGCAGCGATAACCACCCCGCCGAGAATATTCAATCCGCCGCGCCAAATCTGCGGAATTTCGGCGGGGTTTTGCAGGTAACGGGTATTGCCGCCGAGTATATCGTTGATGACATACCATATCCGCGCGCCGAGAATACCGCTGACCAGCAACCATATCAGCGCATCCCACACGATGTCGGGGTTATAGCCGCGCCGTTTGATGTACCACGCTGCGTAAAATGATGCCACCACTGCGCCGGTAACGATGAGTAGTCCGTACCAGCGGATGGGAATTTGTAAACTGCCGAGGTGAATGGTGTACAGGATTGGGTTTATCATAGGTTCCTCATTCGATGTATCCCAGCCCGCGGAGCTGGTTCATCAAGTTTTCGTCTTCTTCCAAATTGAGGGTGTGATGCGTTTGCCATGTATCGGGACGGCGGGCGATGACTTGCGTCATGAACGCATCCAATTTTCCCGCCAGTTTTTTGGCAACGGTGGTTTGTGCCGGCGCCAAATCGTGCAATTCTTGGGGGTCGGTTTCCAAATCGAAAAGTTCGTCTTGCACGCCGTCAATGCGCACCAATTTGTGGGTTTTTTGCACCACTGCGCGCCGGTTCAACCGGCAATAGAATGAATCAATCAACTGCGGGGTGTGGGTTTCCATCATTGACAGGAAGGTATTGGGGGCATACGCTTCGGCGAAAACCAATTCGTGTTCGGGGTCGTTGCCCTGCACCGTGCGCAGCAAGTTGAGTTGTTTCACATCGGTGGCGGGCTGTGTTTCCGTTTCATGCACCTGAATACCCGCGCAGTCGAGGACGGTGTGGAAGATGCGGCGGGTGGAAACGGCTTCTTTTACGCGCTGTCCCGCGCCGGTTTCGGCGGGGAATTTTACCATCAGCGGCACGTGTACCAATTCTTGGTATGCTACAAATGAATGCCCCATAAAACTGTGTTCGCCCAAGCCTTCGCCATGGTCGCCGGCGATGATGGTGAGCGTGTTTTCTGCCACGTCTTCGCGGGTTAAAAATTCCAGTACCGGTGCCAGCAGATGGTCTTGATATGCCACTTCGGCGTCATACATATCGTTCAGCACCGCCGATTCCATCTTTTTCCAGCGTTCTTCCAGCGGCAGCAGCCAGCGGAATGCCTGCGAGTTGTATTTCCGCATAAAATCGCGCACTTCCCGGTCTTCTTTGAAATACGGTGCATATTTATCCACAAAAGTGTCGGGGGGCGAATATGGCAGATGCGGTTCCATCAAATTAACGAAGGTGAAATGCGGCTGGTCGCGGTGGTTGCGATGCACATCCTGCAAAAATTCCAGCGTATCTTGTAAACTGCGCGCCGTGTTCCCTTTAAAGTTTGCCAGTTTCGACCATAACGGCACGAACATGGGGTTCATCGAGAGTTGGAAAAGGAAGTCGGATTGGGCAAATGCGTTTTGAATGGGGTACGAAAGTTTTCGCAATTGTTGGGTATACCATTCCCAAATGGCGTTAATCGGTTTCGGCAGGGTAGATGAGGATTTGGGCACGGAAGGTACCGCGCCGCCATAATTGTAGAAGGTATGGAACCCTTGCCGCAACCCGTTATCCAAAATACCGACCAGCGGGTTGTTGCAAAAGCCGGTGGTTTTATAGCCGTGTTCGCTCAAATGGGTGGCGATGGTTTTAATGCGGCTATCGAGACGGTGGTGCGCTTGCAATGTTTGGTGGGTGGTGGGATATTCGCCGGTGAACATTGCCGCGTGTGACGGGATAGTCCATTGCGCCGTGGAAATGCCGTTCTCGAACACGGTGGCGTGCCTGCCGAAATCATCCAGATTGGGGGTGGTATCGCGCCGGTAGCCATACGATGAGATACGGTCGAACCGATGGGTATCGAGTACGATAAAAACAATATTGGGGGCGGTTGAGTGACTCATGCTCCCCACCTCTTTTCATTACGGGTAAAATTCAGTGTTCTTTTTTGCACGGCATAAAGTGTAGCACAAAATGCCATCGGTGACAATTTATAATGGTGTTGCAAACAGACGTGTGCTCTGTTTTTATCAACTTGACATATTATGTAAAATTTAGTATTATGTATAGTAGAAACATTGTAACTTTTGATGCAGGATGCTGAAATAGCGGAGGTTTTGGGATGAAATACCGCATTGCAATTATCGGGTTGGTTTTGATGTTGTTGACAGTCCCCGTGCTGGCACAGGGCGGCTTAACATACACCGTTGAACCCGGTGACACACTGGCGAACATTGCCGCGTGGTATGATGTAACTTTGCAAGATTTAATGGCAGCCAACGGACTTTCTGACCCCGATGTTGTTTTTGTGGGGCAAACACTTGTCATTCCCGGCTCGGCGGCAACGGGCTATTACACCGTTCAACCCGGCGACACGCTGGCAGATATTGCGGCAAAACTGGGCACGTCGGTGCAGGCACTGGCAGCCGCCAATAATTTGAGTGATGTTGATACCATCTATGTGGGGCAGGTGCTCAACGTGCCCGGCGGCGGACAAACCACCGTTCCCGCCGTACCGGCTGCCGCGTGTGCCGCCAATTACACGGTACAATGGGGCGATACCCTTTCTGCCATTGCTTGGCGCAACGGGGTATCGGTAGAAGCGGTGATGTCTGCCAACAATCTGTACGGCGGCACAATTTATGCCGGGCAGCAACTTTGTGTGCCGGGCGGATATACCGCGCCCGCCGCAACCGGCTACTATTACACCGTGCAAGCGGGCGACACCGTCACTAATATTGCCTATCGTTTTGGCGTTTCTCAATGGGCAATTGTGGAAGCCAACAATCTGCCCGATGCGGGTTTCATTTATGTGGGACAAACACTGCTCATTCCGGGCTATACACCGCCCGCCGCTCAAACGTCGCCCGCCGATACCACGACCGGTGACGGCAATACCGGCTCCGCGCCCGATTATGTGCCGCCCGTCCAACCGCCCGAATATCAGGACATTTCGCAAACGTGGGATGGTTCGGTGACGGTGGTGGATGCGGAAAACAAATGGGTGGGCAAACAAACCGCCAACTTCCCCGACCCCGACGGCAACACAACTATTATGGTTCGCACCGCCGATGCACTGGATGTGCCCGTTGTCGCCCAAATGGGTGATATGGTATTGCATTTGCAAACCAGCAACTCCGCCGAATTCGGCTGGGGCACAATGGGGATGAAAGGGGTTCCCCCCGGCGATTATACGGTTTGGGTTGACCAAGATGCTTCCGACCGGGTGAATGTTCGGCTTGACCCCGGACAGCGTATTTTGGTGGAATTTGCATATCAAAACGTCACTACCGACCCGCCGCCGCGTGCTCCGACCGGCTGGAGCGGACGGGTGGTGAAAAATACCAGCGGCACCGAACCCGCCAACGGTGTGTGGTCAACCATCATCGTGCGGGCGGGCGCTATCGGCTTGCCCGTCACCATCAAATCGGAAGGGAATGATTTTTCGGCGATG
>CAYPNZ010000348.1:0-3779 GCA_964411845.1 uncultured Anaerolineaceae bacterium | reverse complement strand
GCGTTGTTCAGCATTTTGGGCGATTGGATTGCCGGCGCACGGGTGCTCGATTTGTTCGGCGGCACGGGCGCAGTCGGTATCGAAGCGCTGAGTCGCGGTGCGGCGCATGTTACCTTTGTGGAAAAAGCGCCCGCCGCCACCCGCACCCTCGGCGAAAATTTGCGCATCACCGGGTTAGCCGCGGGCGCCACCGTCATCAAAGGGGATGCGTTCAAAATTTTGCAAAAAGACCATCCGCCGTTCGATATAATTTACATTGCGCCGCCGCAATATCGCCAACTGTGGATAAAAGCCCTGCAAATGGTAGATGCCCGCCCGGAACTGCTGACCCCGGACGGCATTGCCATTGTGCAGATTCACCCCAAAGAATTTGAAGACATCGCTCTTGAAAATTTGGTGCTGTATGATGAGCGAAAATATGGCAGCACGCTGCTGTGTTTTTATGAAAAACCGGAGGAAACGGAATGACCACCGAAAAAATCACTCGCATTCGCGCCGATATGCCCGTCACCGAAAATATGGTGTATTTGAATACCGGCACATCGGGACCCCTGTCGAAACATACCCTTGCCGTCCTAACCAATGAGAACACCCGCGCCTTGACCGAAGGGCGCGCCGATATGACGAGTTACAAACGGCTGCACACCGCCAAAGTTGAACTGCGTCAAGCCTTTGCCGCGTTGACCGGGGCATCGCCCGCCGAAATTGCCCTGACGCACCACACCACTAACGGCATGAACATCGTTTCGCACGGGCTGAATTTGCAACCGGGAGAGGAAGTTGTCACCACCACATTGGAACACGAAGGGGGATTGCTGCCCCTGTATGTGCTCAAACAGCGACGCGGCATCACCATACAAACGGTAGACTTGATGGGCGTTGCCGATGATGCGGAAATTGTGCGCCGGCTGGAAGCCGCCATTACCCCCCGCACCCGGCTGCTGGTTTTTTCGCACGTGGCATGGAATACCGGACAGCGGCTGCCGCTGGCAGAAATTTCGGCAATGGCGCGGCGGCATCACGTGCTGACGCTGGTGGATGCGGCGCAATCGGTGGGGGCAATTCCGCTCGATTTACCCGCCGCCGGCGTGGATTTTTACGCGATGCCGGGTCAAAAATGGTTGTGCGGCATCGAAGGGACGGGCGCGCTGTACATTCGCCGCGAACGGCTGGGAGTGCTGTCGCCCACATTCATCGGTTATGCCAGTTTGGAAGACAGTTCCATGTTCGATTATGACGGCGCGTTTATGCTGGCTGGCGGCGCGCGCCGGTTTGAAGTCGGCACGGTTAACCGCCCCGGCATCCACGCGATGCTTGCCAATTTGCGCCGGTTGGCAGACGAAATCGGCTGGGCATGGATTTTCGAGCGTATCTCGGCATTGTCCACCCTTACCTTCAATGCGCTAAATTCGCTGTCGGGGGTGCAGGTTATTACTCCCAAAGCGGGACAGTCGGGGCTGATAACCTTCAATTTGGACGGTTACGACCCGGCACGGGTGATGACCAAATTGGCGCAGGAAAAAATTGTCATCCGTTTTTTGCCATACCCGTATGCCCTGCGGGTATCTACCGGTTTTTACAATACCGAAGCCGACATTGACCGGCTGCTGGGCGCACTGGAAGATGTACTGTCGCACAGCCCGGATGACCTGCCCGAATTTATTCCGCCCAAATAAAAAACGGGGATGGCGGTTTTGCCATCCCCGCTGTGCGTGCCGAGTTTACACCTTGAATGCCCATTCGCCGCCGCGCATCACCGGTTCGCGTTTGCCATCGGCGGTGATGCCGTCCACATCCATTTGATTGCTGCCCACCATAAAATCAACGTGCGTCAGGCTGAAGTTGCCGCCATGTGCCGCAAATTCGTCATCGGTCATTTCCGTGCCGCCTGTCATGGTGAATTTGTATGCACGCCCCAACGCCAAATGGCTGGCGGCATTTTCATCGAACAGGGTGTTGTAAAAAAGTAACCCCGATTGCGAAATGGGCGAACTGTACGGCACCAGCGCCACTTCGCCCAAACGGCAACTGCCTTCATCCATTTCCACCAATTTGCGCAATGTATCTTCGCCTTTTTCGGCTTTTACATCCACCACTTTGCCGTCTTTAAACGTCAGGCTGAAATTTTCGATGAGTGTGCCGCCGTAATTCAGCGGTTTCGATGCCGAAACCACACCGTCGGCGCGGTTTTTGTGCGGCATGGTAAAAACTTCTTCGGTGGGGATATTTGCCATAAAAGGAATACCCGCCGCGCTGACGCTTTCGGCGCCCTTCCAAATGTGCCCCTCCGGCAACCCAACCGTAAAATCGGTACCGGGGGCGGTATATTTCAGCGCGGTGTATCGTTTTTCATTCAAATACGCGCTGACGGCTTTCAGTTGGGTGTTGTGTGCTTGCCACGCTGCCACCGGGTCATCCCGGTCGAGGCGGCAAATATGGAGCATGGCTTCCCATAATTTCTCAACGGCGGTATCGGGGTCATCATCGGGGAAGATTTTTGCCGCCCATGCTTTGGCGGGATACGCCACCACCAGCCAATTGATGGCATCGCGCATAATCAGGCTGCTGGCGGGCAACAGTGCTTTTTGGTACGCCTGCATCATGGTAGCAATCAATTCCGGGTCTTGCCCGTTGAGCAAATCGGGGTTGGCGGCGTGAATGGAAAGTAACGCATCGCCGTTTTTTAAATGCTGAACCAGCCCGTCCATACGGTACTGGGCTATTTCTGCGAAAGAATCACGGGGGGCATATTTAAAGCGGCTCAAAATCAACGCTTCATCCCGCCATTGCACATCCACCAAACGCGCACCGGCTTGATAGGCGTAATCGGCAATGGCACGAACCAGCGGGGCGGCTTCCAACGGGGTTAATCGAATTAAAAGCCGCTGTCCGGGTTGAATGTTCAAGCCAACTTTAACCACCAATTCCGCATATTTTTTCAGTGTTTTGTCATCCATTAAATTTGCCTTTCAAAAATGTATTGCCATATAACAGACATTTCATTATAGTCAATTCCAAGAAACGACCAAATACGGTGCTACTCTCCCACGGCGAAAGGAATGTGGGTTATCCGTTTCGGCGAGTTTTGCCGCCCCAGCACCACTGCCACCACGTCAATGCGCCATTTTTCCGGCATCTCTTCCATTGCTGCCAGATATTCGTATGCCAATTTGATGAGTTTTGCCTGCTTGCGGGGAGTAATGCTTTCCTCCGGTGAACCGTGCCGCGTGCCGTGCCGCGTGCGAACCTCCACAAAAACGAGAGTATCGCCGTCGCGGGCAATCACGTCAATTTCGCCGACGGCACAGCGCCAATTACGGGTGATGATGCGATACCCGTGCTGTTGAAGGTAATCGGCGGCAAGTGTTTCGCCAAGGTTGCCGGTTGTTTTTCGAGAAGATACCATCGGTTACTGCCGTGCCGAAACGGTTTCCGCCACCACCCCTCTGCGCCGTTGCTGCCCGTATTGCGCCGCAACCAACGGGTCTTGCCGCAACGTAAGCGTTACCGCCGATTGCACGGTTCCCGACGGGGCGCTGGCTTCTGCCACCAGTGTGTATTCGCCCGGCGGCAAGGCTCGACCCCAATCGTCGTAACCGTCCCAGCGGAAGGTGTGAATGCCCGCACCGCGCTGCCGCCGTGTGGAAACGGTTGCCACCGGCTGCCCGAATTTGTTCAGTACCCGCACGGATACCCGCGCACTCCGAGACAAATTCAAACGCAGTGCTACCGTTTGTTCCTCTTCCGGCATACCGGGGGTAAATGTTTCGCCGTCGGTG
>CAYPNZ010000347.1:0-3790 GCA_964411845.1 uncultured Anaerolineaceae bacterium | reverse complement strand
TCGGAAGAATAGGGGAAAAACGGCAGGAGATGCACACTGCTGATGATGCCCGTCAAATGTTCGCCGAGCACGTCTGCCAGCGTTTGCAGGGTGGCTTCGCCGGGGGCTTGAATTTGGTCGCCATAGGTGATGAGGACGGAGTCTTTTTCCGACAGGGTTTGCGGGCGGTGCGGCGCGGCAAATTCGGGATGACGGGCGGCAAACGCGCCGAGCTCTTCAACCAGTGTGGCGAAAATATCGGGCGCGGCATCGCCGTATAAAACGTGCAGATGGGTTAAGAGGCTGTTTGCCAGCGTTTTCGACAGTGAAAATGTGGATGGATGGCGCATAAAGTGTGTTTAACCTTTTACACCGCCCGCCGAAAGTCCTTCGGACAGATACCGCTGCAATCCGAAAAACAGAATGACGATGGGCAGGGTCATCACGGTGGATGCTGCCATAACCACGTTCATTTGCGGGCTGGGGTCGTTGAAAATGGTATTGATTTTGATGGGAATGGTGAACAGGTCGTGACTGTTCAGAAAAACAAAGGCATACAAAAACTCGTTCCAAGCAATCATAAAGGTGTAAATGCCCACCGAAACGAGCGCCGGCACGGCAAGGGGCAGCACGATGCGCCAGATAACATCGAAACGGCTGCAACCGTCAATCAGCGCGGCTTGCTCAATTTCGCTGGGGATGGTGCGGAAATAGTTGGACAGCATATACATTGCCACGGGTAAAGTTTGTGCCAAATAAGTTAGCACCAGAATGGACAGATTATCTTGAATTTCGATGCCCGTCCAACGGCTAACCTGTGCCAGCATAGCAAATAACGGGATGATGAGCAAAACACCGGGGAACAAATAAATCATCAAGATGCTGTTGAGCATAAAGTTTTTGCCCTTAAAACGCAGCCGCACAATGGCATACGCCCCCAAGGTGGATAGCATCACGGCAAAAATAGAGGTTGGAACCGCCACACGCAGGCTGTTTAAAACGTTCTCGCCGAAATTTTGGTAGCGGTCCCAGGCGGGGTTAAAAAGTTGCTGGTAGGCATCGAGCCGCCATTCGTGGGGAATCCACACGGGGGCGCGCCCGGCAATTTCGATGCCGCTTTTGAAGGAAGAGGCGAACATCCAGTAAAACGGAAAGACCACCGACGTGACAAATACCAGCAGTCCCATCCAAAAGAAAAAGCGTCCCCATGTAAAGTTGCGGGCAACATAATCAATTACAGACATTTTTTCGGTGCGTGCGGTCATTTTGGGTTCCCCTTTAGTCGGCGTCAATATTTCTCATAACAAAACCGATGTAAAAAATCATAAAGACAATCAATATCACCAGCAATATCATCGAAGTGGCGGCGCCTTTGCCGAAACTGAACAACTTGAAACTGAATTCGTAGGTGAGGATGGGCAACACTTTTGTGCCGAATCCGCCGCCGGTGAGCAGAAAGATGTCTTCAAATTTGTTGAATGTCCAGATGAGGCGCAGCAGAAAGATAGCGCCGAGGACATAGCGCAGTTCGGGCAGGGTGATATAGCGGAATTGTGCCCACGATTTTGCGCCGTCCACGGCGGCGGCTTCGTATAGGCTTTTGTCTATGGCTTGCAGCCGTGCCAGAATCATCAGCATGGCAAAGGGGAAATATCGCCACCCGTCAAACAGAATGACGAGCACCAACGCCCAGCCGCGCTGCGCCAAAAAGGCAATCGGCGTTTCGATGATGTGGGCGGAAGTCAGTAGGTAGTTGACGACCCCGGACGGTTTCGGGTCGAGCATCCAGCGCCACACAAATGCCACGCTGACAATGGGAGCGATGTATGAAAAAAGAAACAGCGCCCGCAGCGCGCCGCGCCCTTTGAAGGGTTGGTTCAACAGTAAAGAGGCAATCAACCCCAACAAAACCGCCAAAATGGTGGCGGTAAAAGAGTAGACAATGCTGGTGAGCGCCGCCCCCATATTGGTAATGTCGTGATATTTGAAGGCAAAATCGTTAAAAACTTTGGTATAGTTGGCAAATCCGACATACGGTGCGTGAAAAACATCGTTCAGGTTGCTCAGCCCCACATTGCGAAAACTAATCCAAATGCTGAATATTGCCGGGAAAAGCACCAAACCGAACACGATGATGGCGGTGGGCGAAATGAGCAGCCACGCAAAGCGAGCTTCTTTGGCTTGCATTGACGAAAATTTTTTGGGACGAACCGACACAGTCATAGCGTACTCCTTTTGGCTGACGGGAGATTGGTAACCGGAGATTAGAGATTGACACCGCCAATCTTCAATCTTCGACTGCCAATTTCAAGCGTAAATGGGGGTAGAGCAACACTCTACCCCCATTTTTATGGCGGGTTACTGCGCTTGACGTTCGGCGAGCAGTTGTTCAACTTGGTCTTGCAAGAATGCTGCGCCTTCTTCGGGGGTCATACTGCCTTCCAGCGCGATGGCGCTGATAACTTGCGGAATGAGCAGCCGTCCTTCAATATCACCGATGACGGCGCGTTCCGTGGCGTCGTAATCGGGGCGGAAGAGCCAGCGCTGCATCGAGTCATACCCGTTGGCAATTTGTTCGAGGGTGCTGGGGTCGTAATTGGCGAAGTATTCGCTGCTGTTTTTCCAGCCGTCCACGGCGCTTTTCAGTACCGGAACTTTGCCGAACGGCGCCAGTGCCAACACATCTTGATACCCTTCGGTGAGGAAGAATTTTACAACGTCTTGGGCGGCGGGGTCGGCGCCTTTCATAATGCCGAGGGTGACCAACTGTCCGTAACTGGCTTTGTTGCCGCTGGGACCTTCGATGAGCGGGGCGAAGCCGGTGCGTTTGGCAAGGTCGGGGGTGGGCAGTTGCACTTTGCCGCCGCCTTCCAAGCCGGAGCCGTCAACCAAGTCATCCATAATGTAAGTAGAGTAGAAGAGCATTGCCGACTGGTCGTATTCGTAAGTTTCACGTGCGCCGCGCCAGTATTGCGGACCGGGGGTGGCGCAATCTTGCAGGCTGGTGTAGAAACGCAGGGTTTCAATCATTTCCGGCGTGTTGAAAGTTACGTTGCCGTTTTCATCGAAGGGCCAGGCGTTATTGGAAATGGCGAATTGTTCAAAGACCTGCTGGTCGTAATTTTGACCGGGGTCGGTGCCGAGGGTGATGCCGTACAGGAAACTGTCGTTGCCGGGAATTGCTTCGCAGGCGGTTTTGATAGCATCCCAAGAGGTGGGGGGCTGCAAGCCGAGTTTATCAAATTCATCTTGGCGGTACCAAATTGCCTGAATCCAGCCGTCATACGGTACGGCGGCGTGTTTACCGGTAGCCGGGTCAACAACCATATTCAGCGGACCGGTGCGGAAGTCGTCCATACCGATGCTGTTGATGACGGCTTCGGCGGCATCTTCATCCAGAATGCCGTCGGCAGAGAAGGCGGCAACGCGCTCGATGCCCATTCGCACAATGTCGGGGGTTCGGTTGGCAGCCACGGCAATGGTCATTCGCTGAGAAAGCCCGCCTTCTTCAACGGGGATGATGCGAACTTCAACATTGGGGTTGGCATCCATATATTTTTGGGCTACGGCTTCGTAAACCGCCACGCGCTCGGCTTCATTGTCGGTTGTCCAGAATTCAACCAATTGTTTGTCGCCAACTTGCGGGTTCAGGTAATCTCCGGCAACCTTTTTGTCGGGGATGCACAATTTTTGCCCGACTTCAATTTCATCGGGATTGACGATTTTCGAGAAACTGTCATCTTGTTGGGCTTTGGCGTTGGTGGCATCTACAATTGCCGGGTAGGCATAAATACTGCCGAAATAGCGGTCG
>CAYPNZ010000346.1:0-3799 GCA_964411845.1 uncultured Anaerolineaceae bacterium | reverse complement strand
AAGTTTCAAAACACGTTTCACGTTTCAGGTTCAAGGTTCAGGGTTGCAGGGTTGCAGGGTTGCAAAATTTACGTTTTACGCAATACGCAATACGTTTCACGTTTCACATTTCCGCCAGTGTGTCCAGCAATCGGTTCATATCTTCCGGTTTGCCGATGGCGATGCGCAAATGTCCGTGCAAGCCGGAAGGGGTGTAGTTGCGAACCAGAATGCCCTGCCGTTTCAACGTTTCTTGCACGGTTTCGGCGGTACGCCCGCCGCCGACTTTTGCCAGCACAAAATTGCTGTGGCTGGGATAGGTTTTCAGCCAGCCGATGGATTGCACCTGCCGCTGAAATTCGTCGCGGGTGGCAACAATTTTTTGCACGGTGTCCAACAGAAAATCCAAACCTGGCGGCGTTGCCAGCGCGGCTTCTGGCCCCAGCACGTTCACATTATACGGTGATTTCCCCCGCCACATCATCTCGGCGATGGGCGCGGGGAAAATGCCGTAGCCCACCCGCAGCCCCGCCAGTCCCGCCCATTTGCTGAACGTGCGCAGCACCACCAAATTGGGATATTCCAGCGTGAGCGGGGCGGTATTTTGCCCGCAAAATTCGGCGTAAGCCTCATCCCACACCACGATGACGGGCAGGGCGAGCAGCCGTTTCAGGTCGGCAAGCGGGGTGATGCCGCCGTCGGGGTTGTTGGGCGAGGTGAGAAAAAGCACTTTGGCGCGCGGATTGTCTGCCACGGCTTGCTCGATGGCGGGAATGTCCAGCGAAAAATCGGCGGGGCGGCGCGGCACGTCAATCACCTGCGCCCGATTCAGTCGCCCGGCGATGGGGTAGATGCCGAAGGTCGGCGGGGTATTGATGATGGCGTCGCCGGGGTCAATGAACAATCGCAGCAGCATATCAATGACTTCATCTGCGCCGCTGCCGACGATGATATTTTCCGCCGGCACGGAAAGATAATCGCTCAACGCGGCGCGCAGATGCCGCGCGGCGGGGTCTGGGTAAATGTGGGTGAATTTAAAATTGGCAATTGCCGCTTGTGCTTTTGGCGATGCGCCGTATGGGTTTTCGTTGGCATCCAATTTGACGATTTTTTCGGGGGGAATGCCCAGTTCTTCCGCCAGCACATCAAACGGCGCGACGGGTTTGTATGGCGTCAGCCGGTCAATATCGCTGCGAACCATATTTTCGGGGATGAATTTTTGCATGGGTCAAACCTTGATATTCGTGCATTGTCGGGGCAACCCTTGTGGTCGCCCGAATTTGGGCAGAGACAGGTTCCCTGCCCCTACCTCATTTTCTCACTCGCACCGAATTGGCGTGCGCAGTCAGCCCTTCCGCTTCTGCCAGCCGTTGGGCGGCGGGGGCGATGGCTTTCGCTTCTGCCGCCGACAGCCCGAAAATGCTGATGATTTTGGTAAAATCGCGCACGCTGAGGGGGCTGGCAAACCGCGCTGTGCCCATGGTGGGCATCACGTGGGTGGGTCCGGCGGTATAATCGCCCAAAACCTCATAGGTGTGCTCGCCGACAAAAATACCGCCGGCGTTTTTCACCTGCCCCACCCATTCCCACGGATTTTGCACGTGCAGGCATAAATGTTCCGGTGCATACAGGTTATTCAATTCTACCGCTTCGGTCAAATCGCGGCAAATGACTGCGCCGCTCTGCGCCATGGCTTCGGCGATGATGTTCAACCGCGACAGCGCGGGGGCTTGTTTTTCAATTTCCGCTTGCACGGCGAGCGCCAATTTTTTACCGGGGGTGATGAGAATTGCCGCGCTCTGGGTGTCGTGTTCGGCTTGGGCGAGCAAATCGGCGGCAACCAGTCGCGGGTCGGCATGTTCATCGGCGATGACCAGTGTTTCGGTGGGACCTGCCAGCCCGTCAATATCCACCATGCCGAATACCTGCCGTTTGGCGGTGGTGACAAAAATATTGCCGGGTCCGACAATTTTATCCACCTTTTTGATGGTTTCCGTGCCGAAAGCGAGTGCGCCGATTGCCTGCGCCCCACCGAGCGCGATAACCTCGGTTGCGCCGGCGATTTTTGCGGCTGCCAGCAACACGGGGGCAATTTTGCCGGTTTTGTCGGCGGGGGTGGCGACTGCCACTTCCGGCACGCCCGCCACCCGCGCAGTGACTGCCGTGTGAATGAGCGTGCTGGGGTAGGGTGCGGTGCCGCCGGGGGCATAGACCGCCACCCGTTCCAGCGGGCGAATCATTTGCCCCAGCGCGCCGCCGTCGTCTCGCCAATCGAGCCAACTTTGTGACGGTTGTTTCTCGTGAAACCGGCGGATGCGGTCGGCGGCAAATTGCAGCGCGTCGCGCAAATCGGGGTCAATGGCGCGGTATGCCGCTTCAATTTCGGCGGGCGGCACGGAAAAGGTTTCCGGCGCGCCGCCGTCAATGCGGATTGTCCACTCGCGCACGGCGGCATCACCGCGGCGGCGGATGTCGGTTAAAATGCGGCGCACGGCATCTTCCACCGAAAGCGGCTCGCCGAAAACGCGGGCAATGCCGGCGGTCAGCGTGGGCGATTGTTCCGTTTCGCCGACGGGTTTGCGGTGCAAGAGTTTCTGTGTGCCGGTGTCGGTATCGTAAATGGGAAAGAGCGGTTTTGGATTGCTCATAGCGTTGCTCCAAAAGTTTGATGCGTGAAACGTGAAACGTGATGCGTGAAATGTGATGGATGGTGTTTCACGTTTCACGAATTTACTTCAAAACCAACGGCAGATAAATGAAATGGTTGCTATCGGGTGTAGCGGTTGGTGTCGGTGGCGTGGCGGTTGGTGATGGTGTTGACGCCGTTGTGGGCGTTGGTGTCGGTGCGACAGTGGCGACACTGTGCCCGCAGACGAATCCGCTGCACAGCGTGATGCCATTGCCGACCGTGCCCGCTACCGGCTGGGCGATGCTGTTTCGCAGGGTGATGTTGCCGGCGGAAACGGTATCACCGCCGCCGGCGGTCACGTGCCGAGGCAGGCTTTCGCCCGCCGCCAGCGCGATGGCGGTTAACAGCAATACCCCAATCACTGCGCCGATGGCGATTTTTTTCAGGCGTGAGCGTTTCATCGCTGCCCCCTAAAATGCCACTTCGGTGGCGCGCACGGTTGCCACCCAGCGGACGGTGTGTCCGTTAACGGTGTCGCCGGTTACGTTGATGGTGAGCGCATTATTGGTGCTATCAACCCCAACCGAAGCATCCCAACCGGAATCATCCTCAAATGCCGTGTTTTGCGGGGTTCCGACCAAAGCAATTGAACCGGCAATATTTTTGACACTGCCGACAATATGATAACTTGCGGCATTGGTTCCGTTAGTATCAACGGCAACAATTTGCACATCAAAGGCGACAACTCGATTATTGGCGATGGTCAGTTGTTGAGAAGCCCCGTCTAGATGAAGTTCTATCGTATTGCTGCCCGATTGGGTTTCACCGCGCAGAACATAGGTGGTGGCTTGGGCATCGCCGATGGTGTGAAAATATCCGCTGGCGTATGCCATTTCGCCGTAGTGGGTGGTGGCGGCGCGGGTTCCGCCGGGAATGGTGCTGTAGGTGGCGGAAATAACGTTTGAGTATCCGCCGCCGACAGTGCCGTACTGCCCTTTGGACTGATTGTTTCCCCCGCCACCGATGGTGGAATGGTCGGCGGTGATTTGATTGTTCCCCCCGCCGCCGATGGTGGAATCGTACCCGCCCGTAATATAGTTGCTATATCCCCCGCCAATGACCGCATACCGGTCGCCGTCAACGGTGCCGGCGTGGTTGTTCGTTCCCCCGCCGACGGTGGCGGCATAACCC